>NZ_JBFTQG010000007.1:0-272320 GCF_056398885.1 Cupriavidus sp. 01T418 | reverse complement strand
ACGAAACGGCTCCACGCGATCAGCATGCCCAAGCGACTGGGCCATTAGAGACACGTACTCCTCGAACCGTTTCGTAGAGGCTTCCATCGCTTTCCTCGTAACTCACTTGAAGATAAGCAAATAATGCCTTATTTTTTAACACAGTAGTAATAGGAAGATGGATATGACAATCAAGATAAGAGGACTGCGGTGGTGGATGATCGGGCTGCTGACGCTCGGCACGATCATGAACTACCTGGCGCGCAGCTCGCTGGGGGTCGCGGCGCCCACCGTCATGCAGCACTTGCACATCGACATGCAGCAGTATGGGTGGATTACCGGTGCGTTCCTGGTCATGTATCCGATCGGCGCGCCGCTTACGGGCTACCTGATGGACCGGATTGGCCTGCGGGTCGGCTTCCTGATCTGCGGCGTGGCGTGGTCGCTGATCTGCATTGCGCACGGCTTCGTGACAGGCTGGATCGGCCTCTTCGTCCTGCGAGGGCTGCTCGGACTGGCGGAAGCGGCCTTCATCCCCGCCGGGATGCGCGCTACCGCGTATTGGTTTCCCGCGCGTGAACGCGGATTCGCCGCCGGCGTGTTCAACCTTGGCGCTTCGGTCGGCGCCATCATGGCACCGCCGCTGATCGCCTGGTCGATCCTCATGTATAGCTGGGAGATGGCGTTCATCATCGCCGGCGGCCTGAGCCTGTGCTGGGCGCTGCTGTGGCTCGTGTGCTACCGCCACCCTGACGCGCACCCGGCGCTCGGCAAGGAGGAAGCCGCGTTCATTGCCGCGGGGCAGGAGGGCGATCAAGGTGACGGCACCGGAGAGAAACCCACTATCCGCAAGATTCTCTCGCAGCGCAATTTCTGGGGCATTGCGCTACCTCGCTTTTTTGCCGATCCGGTCTGGGGCACGCTGGTCTACTGGATGCCGCTCTATCTCTATCAGGCTCGTGGATTCGATCTCAAGACGATTGCATTGACGGCGTGGCTGCCGTTTGTGGCCGCGGACCTGGGCTGCATGATGGGCGGCACCATCTCGGCTTACCTGAACAGGCGTTTTGGCACCTCGATCCTCGACGGCAAACGCGTGGCGTTCTCGCTGGGCGCCATATTGATGATCGGGATGGCGGGGGTGGGCTACGTCAAGAGCCCGGGCCTGGCCATCTTCCTGTTGTGCCTCGGCGGATTCGCGCACCAGACCCTGTCGATCTCCGTGATCTCGCTTTCGGCCGATCTGTTTCCGCGCCGGGAGGTGGCTACCGTCACCGGGCTGGCAGGATTCGTTGCGGGGATCGGCAACCTCTGCTTCACCCTGACGATCGGCTGGCTAGTCAGCCGCACGGGCTACACCCCGTTCTTTGTCGCGCTCGGCTGTGGCGATCTGATCGGGATGGTATTGCTTTGGACATTGGTGAAACCCCGGGTACAGGCGCGGGAACGCCAGGTGCCTTCAACGGCGAACGCATAGGGGGCCTTTTTGCAAGCGCGCGCGCAACTCACTCTGGCGTGGCACGTGGCGCCATTCGCGCGCGGCTGGGTAGCTCATATAGATGAGATAGTTGAGATGGTTGAGATGATTGACTTGGCAAGGGATTGCCTCCTATGATGAGGCTGCCCCCACATGGCTCCTCGCCCGCTCATTTTGCTCATCGAAACCCTCCTGTCGCAGACCCGGCTGACTCCCCTCGAACTCGCCTGCCTGGCGCCCATCGTGCTGTGGGCCTATACGATCTTCGGGCTGACCGGGTTCGGCTCTTCCATCATGGCGATGCCGCTGCTTACGCAGATCGTTCCGCTGCGCACCGCCGTGCCGATGATCCTGTTCTTCGATCTCGTTGCCGGGACGCTGCTGGGCATGCGCAGCCGCAGCCATGTACATGTGGGCGAACTGCGCAGGCTGATGCCGAGCGTGCTGACCGGCATGGTTGCAGGCCTGGCGCTGCTGATGTTCGCGCCGGAGCGTCCGCTGCTGCTCCTGCTCGGCCTGTTCGTGCTGCTGTATTCCGCGTGGAACCTGCTGTTCAAGCGCGGCTTCAGCGAGCTGGATCCCAGGTTGTCGGTGCCTTTCGGCGCGGTGGGGGGCATGTTGACCGCAATGTTCGGTACCGGCGGACCGCTCTACACGATCTACCTCGCGGGGCGGCTGCGCGATCCCGCGCAGTTGCGGGCCACCACCAGCACACTGATCGTGCTGACGGCGTTCGGGCGGCTGGTGCTGTTCGCGGTAGCGGGACTGTATGCCAATGCCGCCATCTTCACGCTGGCGGCATTGCTGATGCCGTGCGCCATTGCGGGCTACGTCATGGGCGGCTGGCTGCACCGGCGCATTGCGCCGGCCAAGGTCATACGCGTCGTATGGACCATCCTGATCGCTGCCGGACTCGGCCTGGTTTATCGCAGCGCACTGGGATAGGGCTGCGGCGCATCGCGCCGCTCACCTGCGTGCCACGACCGGCGCGGGCACACCTTCCATCTGCACATTGACACAAGCCGGCCGGCCCGATGCAATGGCGCGCCGCACGGCGGGCAGCAACTGCTCCGGCGCCTGCACGAATTCACCATGTCCGCCGAACGCCGCGCAGACCTGGTCGTATCGCGTGGGCAGCAGTTCGCATCCCACCAGTCTGTCCTTGCCGTAGCTGTTGAGCTGGATCTGGTACTCCGCGTTCCAGCGCGCGTCGTTGCCGACCACGGCGACGAAGGGCAGGCCGTAGCGCACCGCGGTATCGAATTCTGCGATATGAAAGCCGGTGGTGCCGTCACCCATCATGGCAATGACGGGTGCCTCCGGCTTGGCCAGCCGTGCCGCCAGCGCCATGGGCAGGGCGCTGCCGATGGCGCCGGCCGGACCGTTGATGACGCGGTGCGGCGCTTGCAGGCAGGCTTGCGCCCACTGCCCGAATTCGCCGCCGTCGGAGACCAGCACCGCCTCCGGATGGCTGGCCAGGATCGGTTGCAGGGGACTGCACACCTGGACCGGGTGCAGCGCGCCCTTCGACGATGCCGTCCTCCACGGTTCAGGACGGTAGCGGATGGCAGCCTTCACCTCCTCACGCCACGCGTGATGTTGGTCCCGTCCGGCCGCGCCGGCGATCAGCTCCGCGATGGCGCTGCCGGCTTGCGCGTGCCGCGCGAGCAGCAAGCGGGCGCCAGCCGCACGGCGGCTGCGCTCCAGTTCGGCATTGTCCGCATCGATCTGCAGGAACTTGCAGTCGGTCGAGAAGGCGGGAGACTGGCCGAACTTCAGTGTGAAGTCGAGACGCTTGCCCAGCAGCAGTACGCAGTCGGCCTGTGCCAGCATCTGCCCGAATGCGCCAAGGCTCGGATCGTTATTGCCACGGGGGCTTTCCATGCCGACTACCGGAATACCGGTGCGTGCTTCCAGCTCCACCGTGTGTCTGCGCCCGCGCGCGGTGAGCCAGGCGGGGCCGGCGAGGATTAGCGGGCGCTTGGCCGCTGCCAGTGCCGCCAGCACCTCGGACGCCGTCTGCGCATCGAGTGCAGGTGCCTGCGCCGGCGTAGCGATCGAGGCCGGTTCGCCGGCGCGGGCCACGGCGTTTTCCAGCGCATCGGTGGGCAGGCTCAGGTGCACCGGACCGGGCCGTCCGGATGCCGCGATACGCATTGCCAGTGCGATGTCCGCGGCAACCGTATCCGCGCTGGCGCAGGCCCACGACGCCTTGGTGACCGGCGCCGCCATCTCGGCCTGCCGCATTTCCTGGAAGGCGCCAAAGCCGCGCTGGCTGTTCGGCGCATGGCCCGACAGCAGTACCAGCGGCGACTCCGACATCTGCGCGGTATAGAGCGCGGATACCGCGTTGGCGTGGCCCGGCCCGCCGGTGACCATCGCGATGCCGACTTCGCCTGTGATGCGCGACCACGCATCGGCCATGTGCACGGTGGCGGCTTCATGCCGCGTGTGTATCAACGCGATTTCCGCGTCGAGGCAGGCATCGAACACCGGCATGATGTGATTGCCCGACAAGGTGAATATGCGCCTGACGCCGGCCTTGGCCAGTGCGCCTGCCAGCGCATCGGCGCCGCGATGGGACTTCGTCATGGGAGTTCCTATTTAAGCTGGATGTTGAGGGACTTGCCCAGTTGTTCGTACATCGTCACCTGGGCTTCGACAAACCTGCGCGTCTCGGACGGCGACATGACCGTGGGGATCGAAGCAATGGTGAGGACCCCGGTCCTCCACTGCGGATCGCTTGCGACTTTCGGCAGCACCGTGGCCCACTTCTCCACCAATGCGGGATCCATGCCCGGAGGCCCGTACAGCGCGCTCCAGCCGTTGAGCGCTTCGAGCCGGGGATGGCCGGCCTCGCTCGCGGTCGGCACGTCGGGCAGGTCCGGCAGGCGCTGCGGCGAGGTGGTCACCAGCGCGCGCAGTTTCCCGCCCTTGATATTACCGATCAACGCGGTCAGATTGTTGCAGGTGAAATCGACCTCGCTGGAGAGCACCGCCGCAGTGGCCTCGCCGCCGCCCTTGTAGGCAACCTGGACCACGGCCTGTTTGTCGAGCCGGGCCGATTGCAGCAAGGCCTGCGTGGTCAGGTTCAACACCGTACCCGGACCGGAGGTGCTGTAGTTCAGCTTGCCGGGCTGGCTGCGGACGGCGGCAAGCAGGTCGTCCAGCGTCTTGTAGGTGGATGCCGCCCTGACCACGCAGACCACCGGGTTCAGCTCCAGCAACCCGAGCAGCGTGAATTCATTCCATTTGTAGCCCAGGTCGGGCTGCAGCGCCGGCAGGATCGCCTGCGCGCCGACGCGTCCAAGCAACAGCGTCTGCCCGTTTGGCCTGGCGTCGCGCACGAACTGCGAGCCGATGGCGCCGCCGGCCCCGGCCTTGTTGACGACCACCAGGGTTTCGCCAGTCACGTTCCTTACCCCGGCGCTGAGGTTGCGCGCGGACAGGTCTGCATCGCCACCCGCACTGTAAGGCACCACCACGGTGATCGGCCGCCCGGTGACGCTATCGGCCGCAGCAAGGCCCCCGGTGCAGAGCAGTATCGCGGCGAGCGCCGCCGCTCGGAAACCATTCTGTTTCTTGTCCAGGATGTTCATGAGTCTCCTCCACCTGCGCACTACATCAGGCCGCCTCTTCCAGGATCGTCTGCCCCGGAGCGACGCGGGTAAATTGCACGGGGGAGCGGGTCAGCTGCAGCTTGCCGTCGCGCTGGCGCACCACGGTGAAGCTGGAGCCGGGCAGGTCGCCCGTAGCCGGGAAATCCTCGCGGAAATGCGCGCCACGCGAATCCTCGCGGGACAGCGCGGCTTCCACGATGGCCTGGCTCACGCCGATCAGGCTGCTCAGGTTCATCCAGTCGTGCCAGGTGACGTTGAACGCGCGATGGCCGTCTGCCACGCCGGTTGCCTTCAGCGCCTGCTCCAGTTCCGCCAGGCGTTGGCGAGCCCGCAGCAGGCCGTCGCGCGTGCGCATGATGCCGACGTCATCCCACATGCAGTCGAACAGCGCCTCGCGGATTGGCTCGAGGCTGCCCGCCGGTTTGCCGAACGGTGCTTCCATGAAGGTGATGGCAGCCGCGATCGCTGCTTCGTCGGGCGCGCGCAGCGTATTGTGGCGCCGCGTCCAGGCGGCCATGCTGTCGCCGGCGATGCCGCCGAACACGGTCGAGTTGGCCACGCCGTTGCCGCCGAGGCGGTTCGCGCCGTGTACGCCGCCCGTATCTTCGCCGGCGGCAAACAGGCCGTGCAGTTCCGTGCTGCAGTCGGGGCGGAACTGCAGACCGCCCATCATGTAGTGCGCGGTGGGGACCACCTCGACGAGATCGCCGGCGAGGTCGAAGCCGCAGTCCCCGCAGCGCTCGACCATGCCCTTGAACTGCTTGCGCACCTTGTCGGGACCGAGGTGGCGCATCTGGATATACGCGCCGCCATTGGGCGAAGTCCGTCCGGCGCGCATCTCGGCATAGATCCCGCGCGAAACGATGTCGCGCGTGGCGCGTTCGCCGCGCGCGTCGTAGCTGTGCATGAAGCGCTCCTTGTCGCCATTGAGCAGATAGCCACCGGCACCGCGCAAACCTTCCTCGAGCACGGTGCCCGTCATGCGCGTGTCCTTGCCTGCCAGCAACCCGGTGGGGTGGAACTGCACCATCTCCATGTCGCGCAGCGGCAGGCCGGCCCGCAGCGCCATCGCCAGGCCATCGCAGCTCTTGTCGCCCGAGGGTGTGTGGAACTTGTACATGGTCGGCCCGCCGCCGGTGGCCAGCAGCACGGCCTTGGCCTGTACGAACACGAATTCGCCGCTGCGCATGTCGATCATCAGCACGCCTGACAGCGACTGGCCGTCCGGCGTCTTGATCAGCTCGACGGCGCGGTGTTCTTCCAGCCGGTTGATGCCGCGGCTCCAGACCTGCTCGGCGAGGCGGTTGATGATCTCGATGCCGGTCAGGTCACCCTTGTGCACGGTGCGGTCGAAGGTCTGCCCGGCGAATGCCTTCTGGTGGACCGTGCCGTCCGGGTTGCGGTCGAAGAAGCAGCCGAGCTCGTTCTCCAGTTCGTGGATGCGCTCGACCGCCTTGGTGACCAGCGTCCACGCCAGTTCCTGGTCAGACAGCCACTTGCTGCCTTCCACGGTGTCCATGAAATGGCGTTCGACAGAATCGCCCTGCGCCAGCGCCACGTTGTAGCCGCCCTGGACCATGCGGGTGCAGCCGCATTTGCCCAGCAGCCCCTTCACGGCCACGGTGATCGATAGCTCGGGAGCCTGCTGGTGCGCGTGCAGCGCGGCGAACAGGCCCGCGCCGCCGGAGCCGAGGATCAGCACATCGGTCTGCAGTCGCTTGATGGTCTTCATGGCTTTGCCACTCCCAGGCTGGCCAGCACGGCGGCGCGCTGGTCTGCGGTGTTCTGTTTGACCGCCGTGTAGAGGCTGTTGCCGTGGCTGTCCATGGCCACCAGCAGCGGGCCGAAATCGCGGATGCGCAAGCGCCACAGCGATTCGGGATTGAGATCGTCGAGATCCACGTCCTCGATCCGCTCGATCCACGTGGTCTCCAGCGCCGCCGTGCCGCCGATGATTGCCAGGTACACGCCGCCCAGTTCCTGGAATGCCGCCAGCGAGCCTTCGCGCATGCCGCCCTTGCCGACGATCATGCGCACGCCGTTCTGCGTCATCAAGGGACGGGTGAAACGCTCCATGCGGTCGGAGGTGGTGGTGCCGATGCAGACCGGCTGGTAGCCGGCGGGATGTTCGGCGCTGGCCGGCACCTTGCGCACATTGGGCGCGGTGTGGATCACCGCATGACCGCGGAGATCGAAACGCGTCTTGCGGCCGCGGTCGAACATGTGGATCTGGGTGGCGTCGCGGATGCCGTACAGGGTGTCCTGCAGGGTCACGGTGTCATTGACGCGCAGTTGACGGATCTGTGCCTCCGTCACGGGCGTGGAGAGTTCGTAGTGCGCCATGGTCAGAATCCGTAGCTGACGCCGTCAGCGGTGAACGTGGCACTCGCGCGCCGCGCGGAATGGCACTGCATGTTGACGGCAATGGGGTTCATCGTGATATGCGTCGAGGCCAGCTCGACATGCACCGCGAAGGCGGTCGCATCGCCGCCCAGGCCCTGCGGGCCGATGCCGAGCTGGTTCACGGCGCGCGACAGTTCTACTTCCAGCGCCGCGCCGTCATGATCGGCGCATTGCGTGCCGAGCGCGCGCGTGGCGGCTCGCTTGGCCAGCGCCACGCACAGGTCCGAGGTGCCGCCCAGGCCCACGCCGACGATGGTCGGCGGGCAGGTCTTGCCGCCGGCGGCGATCACGCTGTCGATGACGAAGGTCTTGATGGCATCGATGCCTTCGGCGGGGATCGCCATCTTGAGGAAGGAGTTGTTCTCCGAGCCGCTGCCCTTGGGCACCATCTCCAGCGTCATGCGCCCCGGCGTGTCGTCGAAGTCGATATGGATCACCGGCACCTCGATGCCGCAGGATGTGTGGTTGTTCTTGCGCGTCAGCGGATGCACCACGGAAGACCGCAGCGGATGCTCGCGCGTGGCGCGCTCGCAGCCGCGGCGGATGGCCTGCTTGAAGGCGTGCCCGTCGACCGCGATCCCGGCGCCTATCGTCATGTTGTAGATCGGCACACCGGTGTCCTGGCAAAGCAGGTTGTCGGTCTCCTGCGCGATGCGGATGTTCTGGCTCATGGTGGCCAGGACGCTGCGCGCGGTAGCGGAGGTTTCATGTTCATGCAGTCGCGCGATGCCGTCCTTGACGTCGGGCGGCAGTATCTTCAGTGCGCGGATATACAGTTCCCTGGCCGCGTCTTCCAGTAGTGAGAGATCAATGTTCATCAGATTTGCTCCGAGAAACTCCGTCCTTCAGGGCGGGGAGTGGTAGGAGCGCAGCCGCAAGGCTGCTTCTCCTGCGGTTGAGTGCTCACACAATGTTTGATATTGTGTGAGGCATGGAAATTAAGCGTGCATACCGATTCCGGTTCTACCCAACGCCCGAGCAGGAAGTGATTCTTGCCAGGACGTTCGGGTGCGCGCGCTTTGCCTATAACCACATGCTGCGGTTGCGTACCGATGCCTGGTATCAGCGTCAGGAACGGGTCGGCTATCACGAAACATCCGCAGCACTTACTGCGCTCAAGAAAACGCCAGAACATGCGTGGTTGAGCGAAGTCAGTTCGGTTCCGGTGCAGCAGGCGTTGCGCCACTTGCAAGCGGCGTTTGCGAACTTCTTCGCCAAACGTGCGAAGTACCCGAATTTCCGCCGCAAAGACGGTGTGCAATCTGCCGAGTACACGACGAGCGCATTCAAGTGGGATGGCGCTTCGCTGAAGCTGGCGAAGATGGATGCGCCGCTGGTTATCCGCTGGTCGCGCATGATCCCCAAAGGCGCGAAGGTAACGACAGTCACGGTGTCGAAAGACACAGCGGGGCGATACCACGTCTCGATGTTGTGCGACGCTGCTGTAGCCGCCAAGCCGAAGTCGGCCAGCAAGGTCGGTATCGACCTGGGGCTTACGCATTTCGCCATTCTTTCGACCGGCGAGAAGATCGCCGCGCCGAATGGGTTTCGCAAAAACGAAGCCAAGCTCGCCAAGCTGCAACGGCGTCTTGCAAAGAAGGAAATGGGTTCCGCCAATCGCAGGAAGGCGAAACTCAAAGTTGCACGCATGCACGCGAAGACGGCAGATTCCCGCAGGGACTTCCTGCACAAACTTTCGACCCGGTTGATAAACGAAAACCAAGTGATCGCCATCGAAAGCCTTGCCGTCAAAAATCTCGTGAAGAACAAGCGCCTCTCGAAGTCAATCAGCGATGCGAGCTGGACGGAATGCGTCAGGCAACTTGAGTACAAAGCGCAGTGGTACGGGCGCACGCTGGTTGGCATCGACCGCTGGTACCCATCCAGCAAGCGGTGCAGCGATTGCGGGCATACCGTTGCCAAGATGCCGTTGAATGTGCGCTCGTGGGCGTGCCCGGAGTGCGGGTCGATCCACGACCGTGACATCAACGCTGCGCGCAATGTTTTGGCCGCTGGACTGGCGGTGTCAGCCCATGGAGAAAGCGTAAGTCCCATGTCTCTCTGAGATGATTTAGGGTTGCCGTCTGTGAAGTGGGAATCCCCTTTCCTTTAGGGAGGGGAGCAGTCAAGCCTGTCCTCGATGCTCGGCTCGGATGTGTCTGGCGCGCGCTCAGTTGGCGGCCAGGTTGCGGTTCTTGACGATCCTTTCCCATCGCTGCGATTCCGTGGCGATGGCCGTGCTTAGTTGTTGCGGCGTATTGCCGACCGGCTTCATGCCTTGCGCGAGCAGCCGCGCCTGGGTGTCGGGGTCCGCCAGCACCTTGACCGTGTCCTGCTGCACCTTGGCGACGACCCTCGGGGGCGTGCCCGCCGGCATCACGAAGCCGAACCAGCCCGTTACATTTTCCAGGCCGGTGAGGCCGGCCTCCGCCACGGTCGGCACGTCGGGCAGCATGGGCGAGCGTTCGTTGCCCGTGACCGCGAGCGCGCGCAGCTTGCCGCCCTTCACGAACTGCGAGGCTGCCGCGATATTGCCCACCATCAGCTGGAGCTGTCCCGCCATCAGGTCGTTGTAGGCCAGCGATTCGCCCTTGTAGGGCACGTGGGTGATGTTGATGCCTGCCGCATCGGCGAACGCTTCACCCGCCATGTGCACCTGGCTGCCAGTGCCGGCCGAACCGAAATTGAGCTTGCCGGGCTGGGACTTCGCCAGGCTGATCAGTTCCTTCAGGTTCCTGGCAGGCAACTCGGAATTGACGACGACCAGCATCGGGCCGCTGGCCACGTTGGTGATAAAGGTGAAATCCTTGGCGCTGTATGGCAGCCGCTGGTAGATGAAGGGATTGACGGTGAACATGCTGCCCGAGGCCAGCATCATCGTATAGCCGTCGGCCGCGGACTTCGCGGTGACCTGCGCGCCCACGGCACCACCCGCGCCGAGACGGTTCTCGACCACCACGCTCTGCTTCCATATCTCGCTTAGCTTCTGGGCGATCACGCGGCCGAGCACATCCGTGCTGCCGCCGGCGGCGAACGGCACGATCAGCGTGACCGGGCGGGTCGGCCACGGATCTGCCTGCGCGGCGCCGGCCACAAGCACCGCGGTTGCGCCGAGGCAGAGCGCCAGGCAACGCCGGCGGCTCCTGGACTTCGGGAAATGGGTCATGGTGGTCTCCTTTGATGTAGTGGGAATGGCGCTGCTTCAGGCAGCGGCGCTCATCGATGCGCGCCTATGCATACAGCGAGAGCATGAAAGCCAGGCCAGTACACAAGCCGGCGCCGAGACTGATTGCGACCCAGTCCTTGCGCAGGCCGGTCCACGGCCGGAACTCGATCAGCAAGAGCCGGATCCCGCCCATCATGTGCAGCGAGAGCAGGATCACCAGGCCCCACTCGCCGGCCTTGAACAGCGGGTTGTCGGTGAGCTTCAGGAACCCGTCGAGCGCCGCCTCGCCCTGGATGGCGTGGCCGAGCGCCCAGAAATGGACCGGCAGGAAGAGCGCCAGGCCGAGCCCGGAAAGCCGGTGGATCACGAAGGCCCAATAAGCCGCATGGTTGCGCGCGCGCATATCGTTCTTCTTCATGGCATCACCACCGCGTAGACGGCGCGCAGGCCGGCGGCGGCCAGCACGGCGGAGAACAGCCAGGCCGCGGCGACCACGCTGCGCGAACGCCATGCCAGCCATTCCTCGGCGATCCGCATCAGGCCGATCGGCACGTGCACGGTGCAGGCCAGCACGAAACACGCGTAGAAGGCGCCGAAGGCCCAGTTGCCACGCGTGCGCGCCAGCACTTCCGAGCCGGAGAGTCCGCCGCGCACGGCGATCAGGATGACGATGAGATGGCCCACCACGCACAGCGCCAGCACCATGGCGCTGATGCGCTGCCAGTACCAGAGCCTGGCCTGGGTGGCAATCGGGATGGCTTTGTTCATAGCTCCCCCTTGATCGCGGCCCTGGCGACGATGCGCTTGAGCCCGGCGATGCCCGCTGTGGGCGCAAGCTGCTTGGGACAGCGCTCGGTGCAGGAGCCCTGCGTATGGCAGCTGTGGCACCCGGCGTCACCGGCAACGGCGCGCAAGCGTTCGGTGCCCACCACGTCGCGCACATCGTTGACCAGCGTCCACGCGCGATTCATCGCGGCCGGGCCTAGATAGTCGGGGCGCCAGCCGACCACATCGCAAGAGGCGTAGCAGACCCCGCAGCCGATGCACTCGATGCCGGCATCGGCGGCCTGGCGCGCGGCAGAGGCGGGCTCGACGCTGGCGAAGGGGTCGTGACGCGTGGTGGCGCCCTTGAACTGTCCTTTGGCGGCTGCCCACTTGTCGAAGAAGGCCGTCATGTCGGTGGCGAGGTCCTTGATGACGGGCAGGTTTGACAGCGGGGCGATTTCCAGCGCATTGCCCTGCACGACCTTGGCGACGTGCGTGCGGCAGCTCCAGCGGGCCTTGCCGTTGACGCTCATGGCGCATGAGCCGCACATGCCGACGCGGCAGGCAAAGCGGTAGCCGAGGTCCGGCTCAAGGTGGCGCTGGATGTAGGTCACCACGTCCAGCACCGTCTGGCTTGCGTTGCGCGGCACTTCGTAGGAGACGAATTCGCCGTCCTCATTGCCGCGCCATACTCGAACGTTGAGAGTAGTCATGGGGTCGATTGGGGGAGGGGTTTCGGTGCGCCGCTGCGATGTCTGCGGGGCTGGTCGATACGGGCAGTCCGCTCGTATTGTTCCGGATTGCACGGCAAGCAAAAAGCTAGTAATTCTCTTGTCGAGATAAAGAATTCCTTTCTCTCCCCGCGCGCGTCAGTGGCAGTCCTTGCGCGGTCGTTACCCCCGCATCGCCTTCCCGGAGCCGCCATGCCGTCCATCCGCACCCTCAAGACCTTCCTGGCTGTGGCACGGTGCGGCACGTTCGCCGCGGCGGGCAAGCAGATCGGCCTGACGCCCGCCGCGGTCGGGTTGCAGATCCGCGCGCTGGAGGAAGACCTGAACTGCCAGCTGTTCGACCGCAACGCGCGCGCGGCCATCCTCAATCCCGCGGGACGCAGCCTGGTGCCGGAACTGGAGGCGCTGGTGCAGCGATACGAGGCGCTTGCCGCCGGACGCGAGGATAGCCTCTCGGGAACGGTGGCGATCGGTGCCCTGGTGTCCGTGCTGATGGGCGCTTTCGCCGATGCCTTGTGGGCCATCAAGCAGGAGCATCCGCGCCTGGACGTGCGGCTCTTTGCCGGCCTCTCGGCGGATTTCGCGGTCAAGGTGGAGCACGGCGAGCTGGATGCGGCGGTGGTCACGCGCTCGCCGCGCCCGCTTGCCAGAAACCTGGTGTGGACCGAGCTATATACCGAGCCGATGGTGCTGATCGTGCCGCGCCACCCGCATTTCCCATTGCCCGACGAGAGCCGCGAGATCCTTGCCGAAGCCCCGTTCATCCGCTTCGAGCCGGGCACCTGGACGGGCAACCTGGTGCAGGAAGTGCTGGACCAGTGCGGCGTGACCGTGAACGAGAGCATGCAGCTGAACTCCAACGAGGCGATCATCGAACTGGTGCGGCAGGGCTTCGGCGTCTCCATCGTGCCGCAGTTGGCCAACGTCACCTGGGCCGGCGACAGCCTGTTGCGCCTCGTGCCGCTCGACGGCATCGACGTGCGGCGCCGCGTTGGCCTGCTGGAACGCTCGACGCATGCGCGCCAGGCATTTACGGATGTCATCAAGGGATACTTCCGGCAGAGCGGTGCAATTCGCGGCGGCAGGCAGCCGGAGGCCGCGCGCGACGGGCGCGCAGCCTCTTGAAGACTGAAGGACTGAAGGACTGAAGGACCAGGCGGCAGCGCCGCCGTCTCAGTCGGCGTGGATGTCCTGTTCCTTGATCAGCTTGCCCCAGCGTGCGACTTCGCCATTGAAGTAGGTGGTGAACGCAGCGCTTGCCATCGGTGCCGGCGTGAAGCCGCTGGCGATAATGCGCTCGCGCACGCCCCTCACCTCCAGCATGCTGGTCACCGAGTTGCCGACCTTGTCGATCACGGCCTGCGGCGTGCCGGCGGGCATCATCAGGCCGGTCCAGTTCTCCACGATGAGATCGGGAAAGCCGGCTTCGGCCACCGTCGGCACATCCGGCATCAGCGGATGGCGCTCACGCGTCGTCACAGCCAATGCGCGCAGCTTGCCGCCTCTCACGTTCTGCAGCGATTCCGGGAAGTTCGAGAACACCACGTCGATCTGGCCGCCGATCAGGTCGGTCATGGACGGTGTGCCGCCCTTGTAGGGCACGTGGGTGATGGTGGTCCTGGTGAGCCGCTCGAACAAGGCAAGCGCCAGGTGCGGCGGCGTGCCGTTGCCGCTGGACCCGGCCGTCAGGTGGCCTTTGCGTGCCGCTTCCGCCAGATCCTTCAGCGACTTGATCGGCGATCTGGCAGGCACGACAACCATCATCGGCGACGAGGCAATGCGCGCCACTGGCACCAGGTCCTTCTGCATATTGAAGGCCAGGCGCGGAAACAGCGTGACGTTGGACGAATGCGCCAGCGTCACCGCCAGCCAGGTGTAGCCGTCCGCGCTGGCGCGCGCCACCTGCTCGGCACCGATATTCGCATTGCCGCCGGGCTTGTTCTCCACCACCACCGGCTGCTTCCATTCCTCGGCCAGGTACTGGCCGACCTGCCGCGCCGAGATATCGGTGAGGCCTCCGGCGGCAAACGGAACGACATAGCGGACCGGCTTGGCCGGGAAGGCTGCGGGGGCGCTGGTGGCTGCGGCCGGTCCGGCCAGCAGCGCGAGCGATAGCAGCAACGAGCCGGCGATGGGCCGGAGGAAGGTGCAGTGCATGGTGTCTCCTTTGGTGGGACCGGCGCCTTCTGGCGGGCGCCGTGGATGCGGTGCGGCAGGTCAATACATTCTGTCTAGCTTGCGCAACTCCTGTTCCAGTGCTTCGGGAATATCGATGCCGTGCTCGCGCGCCTTGGCCTGCGCGTCGATGCGCCGCGCGCCGGGCAGGCGGGTGCCGCTGTCCGACAGCATGGCGGCGATCAGGGCTTCGAGGCGGGCGTGGTAAGCCGCATCGCCTGCGAAGCCGCGCGGATTGAAGGCCAGGAACAACTGGCCGATACGTGGCTGGTTGCCGGCGTCTTCGAAGAAGGAATCGGCTTCCGCGCCGAAGTGCGCGCCAGCCAGCGACACGATCAGCGTTTCCACCAGCAGGGCGAGCATCGCACCCTTGACACCGCCCGCGGGCAGCATCGAACCGCGCAGCGCGGCCTGCGCGTCGGTGGTCGGGTTGCCGTCGGCATCGAGCGCCCAGCCCGGCGGGATGGGCTTGCCTTGCCTGGCGGCCACCATGATCTTGCCGCGCGCGACTTCCGACAGCGACAGGTCGATGACCAGCGGATCGGCATCCCGGCGCGGAAACACGGCAGCGATCGGATTGGTGCCGAATAGCGGCGTGCGGCCGCCCCAGGCCGGCATCGCAGCCGGTGAGTTACCCATCGCGATGCCGATCATGCCGGCTTGCGCCACCGGATCGAGATGCAGCGCCGCCGCGCCGAAATGGTGGCTGTTGGTCACCACGCCTGCGCCGATGCCGCACGCGCGGGCGCTGGCGATGGCAGCCGAGACCGCCTGCGCGCAGGCAGGGAAGGCAAAGCCCGATTGCGCATCGATCAGCGTGGTGCCTGGCGTCTGCCGCGCGACGGTGGGCTCGGCATCCCCGTTCACGCGCTGGTGGCGCAGGTGCGCCGCATACATGGGCACGCGCGACACGCCGTGCGAGGGCAGGCCGGCGAGGTCGGCCTGCACCAGCGCGTGCGCGGTGGGGCCTGCCTGCGCTGCGCTGGCGCCTGCGTTTCTCAGCGCGCTCGCGGCAAGTCGTTCCAGTTCTTCTGCGTGAAAGGTGGTCATGCATGCACTCCCAAGGCGTCCTTTACAGCGTCCGCAATCATCATGGAAACGCGCACGTTGGCCTCATGACTGACGCCGGCGATATGCGGCGTCAGCACCAGGTTCGGCGCGTCCGCCAGGATACCGCCCGCGGCAAGCGGCTCGGTTTCGAAGACATCGAGCGCCGCGCCCGCCAGCGATCCCTCGTGCAACGCCGCGGCCAGCGCGGCCTCGTCGACCACGCCACCGCGTGCGGTATTGATCAGCACCGCACCACGCTTCATGCCACGCAAGCGCTCCGCATTGATGAGATGGCGCGTGGCGGGCACCAGCGGCACATGCAGGCTCACCGCGTCGGCGGTGGCCAGCAGCGCCTCCAGCTTCACTGGGGCCACGCTGGATTCACGCCACACCGGATGATCGTCAGGCAGTGCCGGGTCGTGCGCCACCACCTGCATGCCCAGCGCCTGCGCCAGCCGTGCGGTCAAGCGGCCGATATCGCCAAAGCCGATCAGGCCAAGCGTTTTTCCGAGCGCCTCGTGCCCATCCGACAAGCGGGCGCGCGGCCACGTTCCCGCCACCATGGCGGCGCGGCTCCGATAGGCGCCCCGCAACAGCATCAGCGCGGTCGTGACCACATACTCGGCCACCGAGCGCGCGTTGGCGCCGGTGGCCGGAATCACGCGGATGCCGCGCGCCTCGCAGGACTTGACGTCGATATTGTCCAGCCCCACCCCAAGCCGGCCGACCACCCGCAACGCGGGCGCGGCGTCGAGCAGCTCGGCATCGACCCGGGTGCGGTTGCGTACGATCAGCGCATCGGCTTGCGCCAATGCGCCGAGCAGGGCGTCGCGCTGGTCGACCCAGCCCGGCTCGTAGCGTAGCCGGACGCAAGCGTCCAGCGCCGCCACGGCATCGGCATCCATGAACTCGCAGATGCAGACCTGTCTCATCAGGCGGACTCGTGGATGCGCGTGAGCACGAACTCGCGGTGGCCCAGCGCTTCCGCGGCGGTCCAGCGGCCGTTGATGGTGGCCATCATGCATTCGAGCAGCTTGTCGCCGGTCTGGTCCAGCGTCTGTTCGCGCTGCAGCAGGCCCGAGCAGTCCACGTCCATATGCTCGCTCATCAGGCGCACGGTGCGCGGATTGGCGCACAGCTTGATCACGGGGACGATCGGGTTGCCGATGACGTTGCCCTGGCCGGTCGGGAAGAAGTGCACGACATAACCGGAGGCAGCGCACAGCGTGACCATTTCCGCCGCGGCCGAGGACGAGTCCATGAACCACAGGCCGGGGCCGGTGGGCTCTTCGGCCTTGTCCAGCACGCCGTCGACGGTGCATTTCTTGCCAATCTTCTGGATGTTGCCGAGCGCCTTTTCCTCGATGGTGGTTAGGCCGCCAGCGATATTTCCCTTGGTCGGCTGCGACTCGGACAGGTCGGTGGTCTTCCAGCGGTCGATCATGCCCTGGTAGCGGTTGAACATCTTCATGAAGTCCTGGCGCACCTTGTCGTTGGCGCAGCGCGCGGCCACGATGTGTTCGCCGCCGGTGAGTTCCGAGGTTTCGCCGAATACCAGCGTGGTCCCGAGCGGATGCAGCTTGTCGAAGGCGTTGCCCACGGTCGGGTTGGCGCCGCAGCCGGAGGTGGTATCGGACTCGCCGCACTTGGTGGAGACCCACAGGTCGCCGATCGGGCATTCCACGCGGTGCAGGGCGGTGGCGTACTGCACGAATTCCTTGGCGGCCCTGGAGGCGCGCATGATGGTGTCGTGGTCGCCGTGGCCTTCGATGCCGAAACCTACCACCGGCTTGCCGGTCCTGGCGATACCGTCCACCACCTTCTTGGTCCAGCCATCTTCGATGCCGATCACCACCACGGCCGCCACGTTGGGGTTGCTGCCCGCGCCGATCAGGGTGCGAAAGTGCAGGTCGAGGTCGGGACCGAACTGCAGGCGGCCGTACGGGTGCGGGATTGCCATGGTGCCCTTGATGGCCACTGCGACGGCCTCGGCGGCGGCGTTGGAGAGGTCGTCCAGCGGCAGGATGATGACGTGGTTGCGCACGCCGACGCGGCCGTTGTCGCGGCGATAGCCCCAAAAGGTGGTCTGGTTGTCGATGACGGACATGGATGTTCTCTCGGTGTGTTGTATGGGGGACGGGGGCGGGTGCGGCTTACCAGCGCTTGGTCTTGATGTTGTGGACGTGGGCGTGGTCGCCGGCCTTGATGGGCGCGACCACCTTGCCGATGTCGACGCCGTACTTGAAGACGGTCTGGCCCACTTCCATGTCGCGCAGCGCTACCTTGTGGCCGATCGGAATGGGCTGCTTGGCAACCACCGTGATGACCTTGTCCTCATCCATGATCCAGGCGTTCAGCTCGGTCCCGGCCTCGATCCCCTCGACCACCGCCACGGCGACCGTGTCTTTTGCATCGTGCAGCACTACATGAATCATTGCTCCTCCTTGGGTTTTGTTACGGCGCAGCATGCGATGAGCGGCAACCGATGGAACCAAGAATAGGTTCTGAATGCATCCATGTCAACTATGTCATATGTATGAGTTGCATGAGCTGATATCTGGGAGCCAATCTCTGGTACATTGCGGTCATTCAGAATAAGCACCCAGCCATGAGCAACCTAAGAGAGATCCCTCCGCCGGGCGGCGTCCTGTACAAGGACGTCAAACGGCATGCATTGCAGGCGCTGGCCGATGGCGAATGGAAGCCCGGCGAGGCGATTCCGTCGGAGAGGAAACTGGTCGAGCGCTTCGGCGTGTCGATCGGCACGCTGCGCAAGGCCATCGACGAACTGGTGGCGGAAAACCTGCTGATCCGGCATCAGGGACGGGGCACCTTCGTGGCCACGCACCGGCGCGACGACCATTTTTTCCGCTTCTTCAAGGTAGCCCACCAGGATGGCCATCGCGTCTATCCGACGATGGAGCTGGAATCGTTCCGCAAGATCAAGGCCGACAAGAGCGTGTGCGCGCTGCTGGGACTGGAGGCCGGGGCGCGGGCGTTCCAGCTGACCAATGTGCTGTCCCTGGACGAGCGGCCGGTGATGATCGATGAGATCGTGCTGCCGGAGAAGCTGTTCGCGGGGCTGACCGAGGCGCAGTTACGGGGCCGGCCCAATACGCTGTACAACTTCTACCAGGAGTCCTTTGGGGTCAATGTGATCCAGACCGAGGAGAGGCTGCGATCGGTGCTGGCGACGGAGCGGGAGCAGGCGCTGCTTGGGGTGGAACCGGGCGCGCCATTGATGCGCATCCATCGCCTGGCATTCACCTATCACCGGCAGCCGGTGGAGTGGCGGGTGTCGACGTTGAACACTGCGGAGCATGAGTTCATCGTGTCGCAGATGCCGAAGGAAGAGGCTAGCCGTTAACCGGTCCTTCCATTCGCAGCGTGCAGCAGCCTACTGACACCGTCGCGCAGTATGAGCAACCTGACCTGGCTAGCTTTGAGCCCGCGGATGAGTTACGGCCCTCAACAACCGGGGCTCATGTGCGCATCTGGCAACGCGCAAAATTGATTTTGTGCAAATTCGTCGTTTTATAATCGATTTTGCGCACTCGTAATCGAGCAGTGACTCCTAGGCCCGTCTCGAAATCGATTTTTCCGGGCAGTCGTCGAGGCTGTCGCGTCCGCGCTCCGGAATGGAACACCGGCTGCCGGAAGCGTCGTCGAGCGATACCACCCGAACAAGCCGGCCGGACATTAAACGCGTCCACGACCACGCTTGCGGTTCATTACGAACACGCAGCCGCCTCAGGTTCCCGCCGGCGCGCTCAGTGCGGCATCGCGGTGAAATCCAGCGCGTTGGTCAGATCGCCCATCGCCTTGCCCTTGTTGGCAACCAGGGCGGTGTCGCGTTGCCGCAGGCCCGGCAGGGTCGGCAGCACGAAGCGGCGGGTGATGAAGCGCAGGGCCGAGGCCGTGTCGTATTGCGTATGGTCGATGAAGCCTTTCTTCGCGTAGGGCGAGATCAGGATGGCAGGGATGCGGGTACCCGGGCCCCAGCGGTCGCCGGTCGGGACTTGCGCGTGGTCGTAGAAGCCGCCGTTTTCGTCGTAGGTGACGAGGATCAGCATGTTCTTCCACTGCGGGCTCTTCTGCAACTGCGCGATCACGCTGGCGATATGGGCGTCGCCGTCGGTTACACTCGCGTAGCCGGGGTGCTGGTTCAGGTTGCCCTGTGGCTTGTAGAACGTGACCGCCGGCAGGTTGCCGGCCGCGGCGTCCTGCAGGAACTGGCTGTCGAAGTCCTTCAGATGCGCGCTGCGGTTGGCGGCCTGCGTGACCGGATCGAAGCTTGCGTAGTAGTTGAACGGCTGGTGGTGCGCCTGGAAGTTGGGCACGGTGTTGTTGTAGATGGCGGTCGGATCCTGCGTGGCCTTGGCCCAGGCGCCGGCATACCAGGCCCAGCTGATGCCGCGTGCGTTCAGCAGGTCGCCGATGGTGGCCTGGGTCTGCGGCGGCAGCGTGGTCGCCTTGGTCGGGTCAGCGTAAAGCCCGGTGGTATCGGTGGCTGCGGGCTTGTTGCCGCTCGGCTGGTAGTCCGGCTGCATGGTGTTGACGGCGTAGAACATGCCGCTGGCGTCCTTGGGTGTCAGCGTGCTGTCGTTCTGGTACACCGCCTTGCCGGTGAGGACGGAGGTGGGATTGCCGGTGCCGGGGGTCAGGCGCACGAAGTCGCCGTTGGCATCGACATCGATTGCCGAGATCGAGCCCTTGGCGGGCGAGCCGGCGGCGTCCGCGTTCGGGTACTGCGGCGCACAGGCACAGATCAGGTACTGGTGGTTCAGGAACGAGCCGCCGAATGCGCCCATGTAGAAGTTGTCGGCGAGCACGTACTGCTGCGCGAGTTGCCACATCGCCATCTTGCTGCCGTCGTAGTAGCCCATGGACAGGCCGCCGGCATCCGAGAATGCGGCGTACTTGTCGTTCTTGCCGCCGTTGATCTGCATCTGGTTGTTGTAGAAGCGATGCACCAGGTCGCGCGTGATGACCGATTGCGAGATCTCCACGCCGCTTTCGTTGACGCCGCCGGAGGCGGCCGGTGTGTCGATCCGGAAGGGCTTGTTGGGCCAGTTGGCGGTGTTGGCCTGCGGCAGCTGGATGGCCTGTCCTGCCGCGGTAAGCCCGCCCCAGGTGGGCGGCAGCACCGGCAGCACGGAGCCATCGAAGTCTTTCTGCGGCGCGGCGGTGCCCGTCGACGTGGGGTTCACGCCGGGAACGCCATTGGCGCCCGGGAACAGGCCGTAAAGGTTGTCGAAGCCGCGGTTCTCGGCATAGATCACCACTACCGTCTTGATGTTGTCGAGGGCAAGACGCCTGGTCACGCCGTCGCGCAGGGCCTGGGCGATGTCGCCACCGCCGGCAACGGAGTCGGCGATCAGGTCGATGGCCTGGTCGATCTCCGCCTGCAGGGTCGCCTTGGTGGTCTTGTCGGTTTCCTTGTTGTGGTCGGCCAGCAGCTTGTCCTCGGTAACGCCGATGCGGGTGGCCAGTCGGGTCTTGGCCGCGTCGATGTCGCCGCCGTTGGATTCCATGAGCGCCACGAGTTCGGTCGAGATCGCGCTGATCACGCCGTTGGCGCCGGCCGGCGCGCGGAACAGCAGCGGGCTGGTCACGGCCGCGTGGCCGCCGGTGTCGTCGTTGCGGAATGCATCGCCGCCGATCTCCGCTGCGATCGCGCCCTGTCCGGACAGCGTGAAGGCGCCGTTCTTGTCGGTGTATGTGCTGGTCTCGGTACTCTCGCACTTGCCATCATTGTTGGCATCGAGGCAGACCTTGGCATGTTCGAAGTAGCTGCCGGTCACGACGCCGGAGGTGGTGACAGGCGTACCTGTGATACCGGAGTCGCTGCCGCCGCAGGCGGTCATCGCGGCCGCGGCCAGCGCGGCAAGGGGAAAGAGCCTCAGAGCCTGGCGCATGGATTTTCCTCTTCAGTTTTTTGTGCGGCGGTTTTTTTCGGACTTCTGCGCGATTCTCGCGCTGCTCCGTGTCAGATTGATGATGGCTGCCGAGCGGAAAGCCGGCACAAAGCGGCGTCTGACACACCAATGTCATGCGTGGGTGCTAGCTTTGCGGGCCACTCCTGAACCACTGCGCCTGGGCTGCCGCGCCATCCACGCCCTCGCCATGCCGCTGCCCCGCAGAGATGCCACCGCGCTCCGTCTTGCCGCCACTTCCTTGCCCACTTCCCCGATTCGCCGCCAGTGCCTTGCTGCTTGCATTCGCGCTGACATTGTCGGCCTGCGGCAAGTCCGGGCAGCAAGCGGCGGCCGCGCCCGCGTCTGCCGCATCGGCGCCGGCCGTAGTCGGGGACACGCCCGCGCGGCCAGCTTATGCCGATGCGTTCTACAACCTGATGGCGACGCGCCGGCCCTCGGTGCCGGCGATGGCGGCGCTCGGCAAGTCGCTGTTCTTCGATCCCGCGCTGTCCGCATCGGGCCGGCTCGCGTGCGCCAGTTGCCATAGCCCGGACCACGCCTATGGCCCGGGCAACGATCTTTCCGTGCAATTGGGCGGCGTCGATATGCTGCGCACCGGCGCGCGCGCGGCACCCTCGCTGCGCTATGTGCAGAATGTGCCGCCGTTCTCCGAGCACTTCCACGAAAACGACGGCAACGACAGCGAAGACCAGGGCCCGACAGGCGGCCACAACTGGGACGGGAGGGCATCTTCCACGCACGAGCAGGCCGGCATTCCGCTGCTGTCTCCCCATGAGATGGCGAACGCGGACGCTGCCGCGGTGGCGGCCCGGCTGCGCGGCGGCAAGCACGCGCAAACGTTCCGCGAGGTGTTCGGCGCCGATATCCTGGCGCGCGACGAGCCTGCCTTCCAGGCAGCGCTGATGGTGCTGGAGGTATTCCAGGAAACGCCATCCGAGTTTTACCCCTACACCAGCAAGTACGATGCGTTCCTGCGGCGGCAGGTCAAGCTGACCGCTCAGGAAGCGCGCGGCCTGCGCCTGTTCAACGATCCCGCCAAAGGCAACTGCGCGTCCTGCCATCCCAGCGCGATCAGCGCCGACGGCGTCTTTCCCGCCTTCAGCGACTTTGGCTTTATCGCGCTGGGCGTGCCGCGCAACCGCAAGCTGGCGGCCAACGCCGACCCTGCCTTCTTCGACCTGGGACTGTGCGGGCCGGATCGCACCGACCTGAAGGACCGCGCCGGATACTGCGGGCTGTTCCGCACGCCGGTGCTGCGCAACGTGGCGCAGCGCAGGACCTTCTTCCATAACGGGGCGTTGCATTCGCTCGAAGACGTGCTGCGCTTCTACGTGGAGCGCGACAGCCGGCCAGGCAAGTGGTACCCGCGCAAGGCCGATGGCGGCATCGACAAGTTCGACGACCTGCCCGCGCGCTACCGCGGCAACGTCAGTATGGAACCGCCCTTCGGCGGTGCGCCGGGCAGCAAGCCCGCCTTGTCGGCAGCGGAGATCCGCGATGTCATCGCGTTCCTGAAGACGCTCGACGATGGCTACCGGGTGCCGGCGCCGCACTGAGGCGCGGCCTTCCTTTTCCCCGATCGGTCCCCATTTCCTCCTGGCACCCTACTGTCAGGAGATGTCAGCACCACACTTCGTCGCGCGGCACGCCGCCGCCCTTCGGGATACGATAGCGGCCTGAGCGAACCAATACCGCGACTTGCGGCGGCCGTCGACGCGCCCTCCGGGGCCGGGCGGTGCCGTGGGCAGCACCCGGGCCCGGCCTGCCGCCGCGCGCGGATCGCCCCCCGCTTGCAAGCATTCAGCCAGCCACCCGCATCAAAAGGACGCAACCCATGTCATCCGGTGTCATCCGTATCCGCGGAGCCCGTCAGCACAATCTCAAGAATCTCGACCTCGACCTGCACACCGGCGAAATGACGGTGGTGACCGGGCCGTCGGGCTCGGGCAAGTCGAGCCTGGTGTTCGATACGCTGTACGCCGAAGGGCAGCGGCGCTATGTCGAGACCTTCAGCGCCTACGCGCGCCAGTTCCTGGACCGCATGGACCGGCCGCAGGTGGATCGGGTCGACGGCGTGCCGCCGGCCATCGCCATCGACCAGACCAACCCGGTGCGCAGCTCGCGCTCCACGGTGGGCACGATGACGGAGCTCAACGATCACCTGAAGCTGCTGTACGCGCGCGCCGCCGAGCTGTTCGACCGCAAGACCGCGCAGCCGGTGCGGCACGACTCGCCGGAGACCATCTATGCCGAGCTGCGGGCACGCGCCGCACAGGCGCCTGGGGGCGATCCGCGCCTGGTGGTGACCTTCCCGGTGGAATTGCCCGAAGCCACCACCGACGCCGAGATCGAGCAATGGTTGTCCGTCAGCGGCTACACGCGGGTGCAGGCGCAGCGGGTGGTGGCGTCGCCTACCGGGCTGCGCAAGGTGCTCGACGTGGTGGCAGACCGTTTCCGCCTGGGCAATACCGAGAAGGTGCGGGCCCTGGAAGCCATCGAGGCTTCGCTCAAGCGCGGCGCCGGCCGGGTCAACGTCTACGTGCTCGACGCGGCGGACGACGGCGCCCAGCCGCAGGTGTGGCGCTTTTCCACCGGCTTGCATAGCCCGGAGAGCGATATCCGCTATGCCGATCCGCAGCCGGCCCTGTTCTCCTTCAACTCCGCCTATGGCGCCTGCGAGACCTGCCGTGGCTTTGGCCGCGTGATCGGCGTTGATCTCGGGCTGGTGATCCCGGACGAACGCAAGACGCTGCGCGCCGGCGCCATCAAGCCGATGCAGACGCCGGCCTGGAAGGAGTGCCAGGACGACTTGATGCGCTACGCCGCCAAGGCGGGCATTCCCCGCGATGTGCCCTGGTCGGACCTGACCCCGGCCGAGCGCGCCTGGGTCATCGACGGTTCGCCGGACTGGAACGGCAAGTGGAATACGCACTGGTACGGCGTCAAGCGCTTTTTCGACTACCTGGAGTCGAAGGCATACAAGATGCATATCCGCGTGCTGCTGTCCAAGTACCGCAGCTATACGCCCTGCGAGACCTGTGGCGGCGCGCGCCTGAAGACCGAGGCGCTGCTGTGGCGCCTGGGCAGCAAGCCGGGTGCCGACGCCGTATGCGCGCCAGGCAAGCGCTTCCTGCCGCGCGGCGTGGAGTGGGACCGCTCGCAGCTCGAAGCGCTGCCGGGCCTGACCCTGCACGACCTGATGCTGATGCCGATCGAACGCATCCGCAGGTTCTTCGACGAACTCACGCTGCCAAGCCTGATGCTCGACGATGCGCTCAAGCTGCTGCTGGCCGAAGTACGCACGCGCCTGAAGTACCTGTGCGACGTGGGCCTGGGCTACCTGACGCTGGACCGCCAGAGCCGCACGCTGTCCKGCGGCGAGGTGCAACGCATCAACCTCACCACCGCGCTGGGGACCTCGCTGGTCAAGACGCTGTTCGTGCTCGATGAGCCCAGCATCGGCCTGCACCCGCGCGACCTGGGCCGCATCGTCGAAGCCATGCAGCGCCTGCGCGATGCCGGCAACACGCTGGTGGTGGTGGAGCATGACCCATCGGTGATGCTCGCCGCCGACCGGCTGATCGACATGGGCCCCGGCCCGGGCGAGCGCGGCGGCAACATCGTCTTCGACGGCACGCCGGCCGATATCCGCGCTTCGGGCACGCTGACCGGCGAGTATCTTGCCGGGCACCGCCAGGTCACGGATCTCTCCCGCTGGACCCCGCGCGCGGTGGACGGCGCCACGCCGCGCATCGTGCTGGAAGGCGCGAGCGAGCATAACCTGCGCGACGTCACCGTGGAGATCCCGCTGCAGCGCCTGGTGTGCGTGACCGGCGTGTCCGGCTCGGGCAAGTCCACCTTGCTGCAGGACGTGCTCTATCCCGCCATGGCGCGCCAGTTCGGCAAGTCCACGGATGCGCCCGGCGCCTTGCGCAGCCTGAGCGGCGCGGAACAGGTGGCCGATGTGGTGTTCGTCGACCAGTCGCCCATCGGCAAGACCGCGCGCTCCAACCCGGCCAGCTATGTCGGCGCCTTCGACGAGATCCGCAAGCTGTTCGCCAGGGCGCCGACGGCGTTGCAGCGCAGCTATACAGCCGGCATGTTCAGTTTCAACTCCGGCGACGGGCGTTGCCCCACCTGCGGCGGCTCGGGCTTCGAGCACGTCGAGATGCAGTTCCTGTCCGACGTCTACCTGCGCTGCCCGGATTGCGATGGCCGGCGCTACCGCGCCGAGATCCTCGAAGTGAAGATCGAACGCGCGCTGCCGGGCCAGGCACCGCGCGCGCTCAGCGTGGCCGATGTGCTGGAGCTGACCGTGAGCGAGGCAGTGGCGTACTTCGCCGGCGATGCGGCGGTGCTGCGCGTGCTGCAGCCGATCGTCGACGTGGGTCTGGAATACGTCAAGCTCGGCCAGCCGGTGCCGACGCTCTCGGGCGGCGAGGCGCAGCGCCTGAAGCTGGCCGGCTACCTGGCCGAGACCGCGCAGGCGGGCAATACGCGTATCAAGCCGATGCCGTACGAATGCAAGCTGTTCATGTTCGACGAGCCCACCACCGGGCTGCACTTCGACGATATCGCCAAGCTGATGCGCGCCTTCGGCAAGCTGCTGGACGGCGGCCATTCGCTGATCGTGATCGAGCACAACCTCGATGTGGTGCGCGCCGCCGACTGGATCATCGACCTCGGTCCCGAGGGCGGCGACGCGGGCGGTGAAGTGCTGTGCGTGGGTACGCCGGAAGACGTCAGGCGCTGCGCTCGATCGCATACCGGGAAGGCGCTGCTGCAGTACGACCGCGCAGTCGGCCATGCTTTCGTCGCGCAAGACGACGGTGTGCCGCTGCAGGCCGCCCTGCGCGCTGCCCGCGCGCGCCGTGCCATCGAGGGCGAGGATGTGGTGCGCATCGTCAACGCGCACGAGCACAACCTGAAGGCGCTCAACGTCGATATCCCGCACGGCAAGTTCAACGTCATCACCGGCGTGTCGGGTTCGGGCAAGTCCACGCTGGCCTTCGACATCCTGTTCCATGAAGGGCAGCGCCGCTACCTCGAATCGCTCAACGCCTATGCACGCTCCATCGTGCAGCCGGCGGGGCGGCCGGAGGTGGATGCGGTGTACGGCATTCCGCCCACGGTGGCCATCGAGCAGCGCCTGTCGCGCGGCGGCCGCAAGAGCACCGTGGCGACCACCTCCGAGGTCTGGCACTTCCTGCGGCTGATGTATGTGAAGCTGGGCATCCAGCACTGCATCCACGACGGTACGCCGGTGACGTCGCAAAGCCCGGAGTCGATCGCCGCGCAGTTGCTGCGCGACTACAAGGGCCAGCATGTCGGCCTGCTGGCGCCACTGGTGGTCAACCGCAAGGGCGTCTATACGGATTTGGCCAAATGGGCCAAGGCGCGTGGCAACACGCACCTGCGCGTCGACGGCGAATTCCTGCCGGTGGACCCGTGGCCGCGCCTGGATCGCTTCCGCGAGCACACCATCGAATTGCCGGTCGGCGATATCGTGGTGTCCGCGGACAACGAAGCCGCCCTGCGCGCCATGCTGGGCCGGGCGCTGGAAGCCGGCAAGGGCGTGATGCACCTGCTGGCGCCGCTCGATGGCCTGCAGCACGCGATGGGCAACGGCGGCACCGCCCGCGTCGGCACCACCACCGTGTTCTCGACCAAGCGCGCCTGCCCGGTTTGCAGCACCAGCTATCCGGAACTGGACCCGCGCCTGTTCTCCTACAACAGCAAGCACGGCTGGTGCACCAGTTGCGTCGGCACCGGCGTGACGCTCACGCGCGAGCAGCGCGCGGTCTACGACGATACCGTGATGGCCGACGACAACCGCGGACGCGAGCAGACCTTGCCGTCCGAGCAGCAAGAGCCCGACGACGTGGCCGATACGCCGTGCGCCGACTGCGGCGGCACGCGGCTGAACCCGGTGGCGCGCGCGGTAACCTTTGACGCGCATCCCATCGTGGAAGTCGCGCAGTGGACCGTCTCCGATACGCACCGCTGGGTGCAGGGGCTGCGCCTGGCCGGTCGCGAGGGCGAGATCGCGCGCGACGTGGTGAGCGAGATCCGCAGCCGCCTGCAGTTCCTGGAGGAAGTCGGCCTGGGCTACCTCAGCCTGGACCGCGCCGCGCCCAGCCTCTCCGGCGGCGAGGCGCAGCGCATCCGGCTCGCGGCCCAGCTCGGCAGCAACCTGCAAGGCGTGTGCTACGTGCTCGACGAGCCCACCATCGGCCTCCATCCGCGCGACAACCAGATCCTGCTCGACGCCCTGCGCAAGCTCGGCGAGAAGGGCAATACGCTGGTGGTGGTGGAGCACGACGAGGACACCATCCGCCGCGCCGACCACATCATCGACATCGGCCCCGGCGCCGGCAAGCGTGGCGGCACGCTGGTGGCGCAGGGCGGCGTGGCTGCGCTGTCGGCCAGCCCGGATTCGCTGACCGGGCAGTTCCTCGCCCAGCCGATCCTGCATCCGCTGCAGCCGCGCCGCGCGGTGCAGCCGGAGCACGGGAACGGCGTGCCCGTGCCCGAGCGCTGGCTGACCGTGCACGGCGCCAGGCAGCACAACCTGCGCAACGTCACCGCCAGCATCCCGCTGGGGCGGCTGGTGGCCATCACGGGTGTCAGCGGTTCAGGCAAGTCCACGCTGGCGCGCGATGTGCTGATGGCCAACCTGCTCGATGCGGTAGGCCGTTCGGTGATGGCGTCTCCGGCCACGCGGCGCGCGCGCAAGGCCGCCGGCAGTGAAGCGCCCGCGCGCTCGCAGGCCACGGCACGCGCCGAACCGCGCCGCAAGCCGGAGGTCACGCACAACTGGCTGGGCTGCGACAGCATCACCGGCTTCGAGAGCATCGACCGGGTGCTGGAGGTCGACCAGACCCCGATCGGCAAGACGCCGCGCTCCTGCCCGGCCACCTATATCGGCGTGTGGGACACCATCCGCAAGCTGTTCGCGCAGACGCTGGAAGCCAAGGCGCGCGGCTATTCCGCCTCGCGCTTCTCGTTCAACACCGGCGACGGCCGCTGCCCGGCGTGCGAAGGCCAGGGCGTGCGCACCATCGGCATGAGCTTCCTGCCGGACGTCAAGGTGCATTGCGACGTCTGCCATGGCCAGCGCTTCAATCCGGAAACGCTGGCGGTCACCTGGCGCGGCAAGAATATTGGCGACGTGCTGACGATGGAGATCGACGAGGCGGTGGAATTCTTCTCCGCCATGTCCAATATTGCGCACCCGCTGCAGCTGATGAAGGATGTGGGCCTGGGCTACCTGACGCTGGGGCAGCCATCGCCCACGCTGTCCGGCGGCGAGGCGCAGCGCATCAAGCTGGTGACCGAGCTGTCCAAGGTGCGCGACGACATCACGCGGCGCGGGCAGCAGGCGCCCCACACCTTGTATGTGCTGGATGAACCCACGGTGGGCCTGCACATGGCCGACGTGGCCAGGCTGATCCGCGTGCTGCACCGGCTGGCGGACGGCGGCCACAGCGTGGTGGTGATCGAGCACGACCTCGACGTGATCGCCGAGGCCGACTGGATCCTGGACCTGGGGCCGGAAGGCGGCGTGGCGGGCGGCGGCATCGTTGCCGCTACCGACCCGGAGGGGCTGGTGCGGGTGCGGGCCAGCCATACCGGCGCGGCGCTGGGGCCTGTCCTGGCGCGCGGCAGGCCGGCCGGCAAGGCGGCGGCCTGAGGCGTCCGGCGGCAGCGCAATATGGCCCGGGCGGCTCTCGCCTGCCGGAAGGCGAGGCCGCGGGCGGTTTTCACCTGGCGGCCCCGGTAGCTGAGACAATGACGGATTCAGCAACTGGTGGCCGCCGCCGGTCCAGCCGTTCGCCCATGTATCGGATATCGGGCGGGCAGGCCATGCGTCGCAGCCGTGTGATAGTGTGATCCAAAATACTCTTATACCCATCCTGGTGGCGCTATGGCTCGGCCTGGCCAGTCCGGCCCTGCTGGCGGCACCCGCCGCCGCATCGGACGCGAGCGGCGTGCGCGCGCCGGCCAAGGCCGGCACACGTGCGAGCCACACGCCGGCATCACCGGCCGCCCAGCAAGCCCCCAACGCGCCGTCAGCCAATCACGACCAATACGCGCTGCGCCCCGAGCGCGACGTCCAGCCGCGCAGCAGCTTCGGCCTGCGGATGAAACCCGGCTGGCAGCAGGACGATCCAGGCCGCTAAAGCGCCTGCCTGCCGGGCGCCTGGTCTCCTTCGCGAACTCGGTTTCGGTGCCATTTTGCCACCACATGGTTGCATTTTGACACCAAGAAACTATACTGCAAGCTTCCTTTGAAGTGAAGGAGGCGTCATTGACGCTTGGATGGGCAATTGCCCTAACAGTGAAATGGACAAACCAATTCGCACGCCGAGAGGCGCTCAGGAAGTCCACGGAGAGTAAGCATGGCTACCAAGCACGAAAGCGCCCTGGAAGTTTCAGGTCGTGGGCGCATCACAGCCCGATTGAGTGCAGACAAGCAAGAGTTGCTGCAGCTGGCTGCAGATTTATCGGGCAGTACCCTTAACCAGTTCGTTGTGCAATCAGCGCTACGTGCAGCCGAGCGGGTGATCGAGCAGGAAGAAACCATCCAGGCCATCAAGCTGACGGTGGAGGAATCCAGGCGCTTTTTTGCGCTGCTCGATGAGCCGGCGAAGCCGAATGAGGCCCTGAGACGCACGATGGCGCGCTTTAGGAAAGCAAAAGGTGAAAGTAAAGATTCAGTCTTTGAGCTCGAATGAAGACCGCGGCACGTTTGATTGTGGGACGAGTTCGTTGAACGACTGGCTGCAGAAGACGGCCAGGCAGCACCAGGAAAAGAGTTTGTCGCGGACGTATGTCGCGGTCTATCCCGACGATCCGACAAGGATCGTCGGGTACTACGCCCTGGCAGCAACCCAGGTACTGACTGAGGGGATGCAGGGTAAGAAGCTTCCCAGGGATGTATCCGCAGTGCTCTTGGCACGGCTTGCCGTTGACAAGAAGAATAAAGGCCAGGGCCTCGGCGGATATCTCTTGATGCATGCGCTGGACAAGGTGGTCACCGCCGCCGCGATTGTTGGCGTGCAGTGTGTCGTAGTCGATGCAATCGATAAGCAGGCTGCGGACTTTTATCAGTACTTTGGCTTCGTGCCCCTCACTGCCGATCCGCGGCGTCTCTTCCTGCCGCTCAATACGGTTCGCCAACTGGTGGAACTGGACGACGAGAACGGCGGGAAGGTGTAGTGCGGGCCGGGAATGCCAAGCATGACCCTCACACCACAAGGAGTCCAGATGTCCGTCAGCCCGACCGGCTTTGCCCCCCGGCCGCAGCCCGCGCCACCGTCCATGACCTGCGCGCTTCGCGCATCCGCGAGGTGGCCAACGCCGGCATCGGCCTGCCCGACGTGCTGCCGTTCTGGTTCGGCGAATCCGACCAGGTCACGCCCGGCTTCATCCGCGATGCCGCAAGCCGTGCGCTGGCCGGGGGTGCCACTTTCTATACGCACAACCTGGGTATCGCGCCGCTGCGCAGCGCGCTGGCCGGGTACGTCAGCGCGCTGCATGGCGCCACGGCGCCCGACAACGTGGTGGTCACCAGCGCGGGCGTCAATGCGCTGATGCTGGCGGCGCAGCTGGTGGCCGGTCCCGGCGACCGCGCCGTCGCCGTTACGCCGCTGTGGCCCAACCTGGTGGAGATTCCCAAGATCCTTGGCGCTGAGGTGGAAACCGTCTCGCTCGATTACGGCGCGCATGGCTGGACCCTGGACCTCGGCAAGCTGCTGGCGGCGCTGACGCCCGATACGCGGCTGCTGATGATCAACTCGCCCAACAACCCCACCGGCTGGGTGATGTCGCGCGCGGACCAGCAAGCGGTGCTGGTGCATTGCCGCCGCCACGGCATCTGGATCATTGCCGATGAAGTCTATGAGCGGCTGTATTACGGCGGCAATGGCGGCAATGGCGGCGAAGGCGCGACCGCGCCGTCCTTCCTGGATATCGCCAGCCGCGACGAGCGGGTGATCTGCGTGAACTCCTTCTCCAAGGCCTGGCTGATGACTGGCTGGCGGCTGGGCTGGATGGTGCTGCCCGCGGCGCTCACCGACGATCTCGGCAAGCTGGTCGAGTACAACACGTCGTGCGCGCCGTCCTTCGTGCAGGAAGCCGGCATCGTGGCGGTGCGCGAGGGCGAGGCTTTCACCCGCGAACTGGTCGGGCGGCTGCGCGCGGCGCGCGACCACCTGGTGGGTGCGCTGGCTGCCGTGCCGGGGGTGGATGTGCATGCGCCGGAGGGAGCGATGTATGTGTTCTTCCGGCTGGCGGGGGCAGGCGACAGCCTTGCGCTTTGCAAGCAACTGGTGCGCGAGGCGCGACTGGGGCTGGCGCCCGGGAGTGCGTTTGGGGATGAGGGGGAGGGGTTTGTGCGGTGGTGCTATGCCTGTGACCCGGCGCGGCTGGATGAGGGGGTACGGCGGTTGCGGGATTTCCTCGGACGATGAGGGAGCGTCCCGCCTATCGCGCTGCGGACTCCGGCTCTTGCCACCAGCCTCCGCCAAGCGCCTGCAGCAGCGCCGCGGAATCGCTGAAGCGGCTGGCGGTGGCCTGCGCCAGCGAGAGTGCCGCCTGCCGGTACTGCCGCTGCGCATCGAGCACCGCAAGCTGGCTGACGCCGCCAAGGCGATACTGGCCCGACACGATGGCCAGCGTATCGGCCGCCTGCCTGGCGCTGTCGGCGCGTGCCTGCAAGGTATTGGCATCCGCCTCCAGCGCGCGCAAGGCATCGGCCACTTCGCGCAGGCCTTGCAGCACCGCTTGCTGGTAGGCCGCCAGCGATTGCTCGTAGGCGGCCTCGGCGGCGCGGTGGCGGGCTACCAGCTCGCCACCGCGGAACACCGGCTGCACCAGCCCCGCGGCGAGCGACCACACGTTGAGGCTGCCGAATAAATCGCGCGCGGACAAGGACTGCGAACCGGCGCTGCCCGATAGTGTCAGCTGTGGATAGCGCTGCGCCGTGGCCACGCCGATATTGGCCGATGCCTGGTGCAGCAGCGCCTCGGCCGCGCGGATATCCGGGCGGCGTTGCGCCATGGTGGAGGGCAGGCTGAGCGGCAGGGTGTCGGGCAGCGTGAGATCGGCCAGGCGGAATTCGGGCAGCCTGGCACTGGCCGGCGGCTGTCCCAGGTAGACCGCCAGTTGATGGCGCGTGGCCGCGAGCTGCTGCAACAGGCCTGGCAGCAAGGCCTGGCTTTGCGCCAGTTGGTCGCGCTGGCGCTGCACGTCTACCTTTGCCACGCCGCCGGCGCGCAGACGCTGCTCCGTAATATCGAGCTGGCGTTGCTGAGCCTGCACGATGGCCTCGGTGTCGGCGATCTGCGCGCGCAAGCCGGCTTCGCGGATGGCGGCGGTGGCCACGTTGCCGGCCAGCGTCAGGCGCGCGGCTTCGAACTCGAAGCGCTGGTAGTCCACGGCCGCGCGCAGGCCTTCGAGTTCGCGCCGCTGGCCGCCGAACAGGTCGAGCGTGTATGAAATCTCCACGCTGGCGCCGTACAGCGTGAACGGCGCGGGGCTGGGGAATGCCGTAATGCCCAGCGCGGAAAAATCGACCTGCTCGCGGGTGCTGTTCAGCTTGGCGTCAACCCGAGGCAGCAAGCGCGCGCCGGTGGTGGCCGCCAGTTCCTGGCGCGCCTGTTCGATCCGGGCCTGTGCCTGCGCCAGCGTCGGGCTGGCATCCAGCGCCGCGCGGATGGTCTGGTCCAGTGCCGGGCTGTGGAACAGCGCCCACCATTGCGCGGGCACGTCGGCGCCAAGCTCCAGCGTTTGCGCCTGGCCGTGCGGCACATCGGCGGCGCTGGTGCGCTCCGGCTGCGTGCCGGCGGTGTATGCCGGGACCACGGGCGCGGCCGGCACGGTGAAGTCGGGGCCCACCGCGCAGGCCGACAGTGCCGCTGCCGCGAGCACGGCGAGGACCGTGCGGTGCGAGGTGAATGGGCGTCGTGGCGAGGCTTGCATGGCAGGCTCCCTCAGTCCAGCGTGCGGCGATAGAAACGTACCGCAATGGTCATGACGATTGCCGTGAACAGCGCCATTGGCCACACGTTCGGCCATAGCTCGATCCAGCCGTTGCCCTTGAGCAGGATGCCGCGGACCAGCCGGTTGAAGTAGGTCATCGGCAGCACGTTGCCGATGACCTGCGCCCAGCCCGGCATGCCCTGGAACGGAAACATGAAGCCCGACAGCAGGATGTTCGGCAGGAAATAGAAGAAGGTCAGCTGCACGGCCTGCAACTGGTTCTGCGCCAGCGAGGACAGCGTGATGCCCACGGTCAGGTTGGCGGCGATAAACAGCAGCGCCGACAGGTAGACGGCCACCACCGAGCCGACGAAAGGCACGCGAAAGACCCAGCGCGCGGCCAGCAGGATGATGGTGGCCTGGATCAGGCCGATGAAGATGTAGGGGATGATCTTGCCGGTGATCACCTCCAGCGGCATGACCGGCGTGGCCAGCAGGTTTTCCATGGTGCCGCGCTCGCGCTCGCGGGTCATGGCCAGGCCTGTCATCATCACCATCGTCATGGTCAGGATCACGCCCATCAGGCCGGGGATGATGTTGTACTGCGTGATGCCCTCGGGGTTGTAGAGCCGCTGCACCTGCACGTCGAAGGGTGGCTTGCCGCCCGCCAGGTGCGCCAGCGCGCCCTGCAGGTCCTTGTCGGCCACCGAGAGCGGAAGCTGCGCCAGCGCGGAGATGGCCATGCCGGTGGCGGAAGGGTCGGTGGCGTCCGCCTCGACCAGCAGCGCGGGCCGCTCGCCGCGCAGCAGCCGGCTGGTGAAATCGGACGGAATGGTGAGCACGAACTGCACCTCGCCCTTCATCAGCGCCTCGCGCCCGGCGGCTTCGTCGGGCAGGGTGCGCACCACGTCGAAATACGTCGACGTTTGCATGCCGGCGACGAAGGAACGGGTGAACTCGCTGTGGTCCGCGGCGATCACCGCGGTGGCGAGGTGGCGCGGATCGCTGTTGATGGCGAAGCCGAACAGCATCAGCTGGATGATCGGCAGCCCGACGATCATGCCGAAGGTGACGCGGTCGCGGCGCAGTTGCAGGAACTCCTTGAGCACGATGCTCCACCAGCGGTCCAGGGAGAACGGGAAGCGGGCGCCGTCGCGGGCGCGCTCGCTGTTGGGATCGCCGCGCTTCATGTCCTTGCCTCCCTGGCCATACCTGGGCCGGCCGCGCGCATATTGTCCTCGGCGCGGCCCATCATGTGGATGAAAGCATCTTCCAGGCTGGTCTCGATCGGCTCGATCCGGTGCTGCGGGCCGGCGATGCGGCGTAGCGTGGCCTCCAGCGCGGGCGCGTCGTGCCCGGTGACATGCAGGGCGCTGCCGAACACGACGGTTTGCTCCACACCCGGCGCGCCTTGCAATTGGTCCGACAGCGTGGAGAGCTGTTCTCCCTGCACGCTCCAGGTGACCAGCTTCTGGCTGGCTACCACTTCGCTCGCCGTACCCTGCGCCAGCAGCTTGCCGTAGGCGATATAGGCGAGCTTGTGGCAGCGCTCGGCCTCGTCCATGTAGTGCGTGCTGACCAGGACCGAGATGCCGCGCGCGGCGAGCTGGTGCAGTTGCGCCCAGAAGTCGCGGCGCGCCTTCGGGTCGACCCCGGCGGTGGGTTCGTCGAGCAGCAGCAGCCGCGGCTCGTGCAGCAGGCAGGCGGCCAGCGCGAGGCGCTGCTTCCAGCCGCCCGAGAGGGAGCCGGCCAGCTGCTGCGCGCGGCTGGCGAGCCCAAGGTCTTCGAGCGCCCGGTCCACGGCCTCGCGGCGCCGGAGCATGCCATATACACGCGCCACGAAATCCAGGTTCTCGCGGATGGAGAGGTCGTCCCAGTAGGAGAACTTCTGCGTCATATAGCCCACGCGCCGCTTGATCTCGGCGGTCTCGCGCAGGATGTCGTAGCCCAGGCAGGTGCCGGTGCCGGAGTCCGGCGTCAGCAGCCCGCACATCATGCGGATCGAGGTGGTCTTGCCGCTGCCGTTGGGGCCGAGGAAGCCTAAGATCTCGCCATGTGCCACCTGCAGGCTGAGGTTGTTGACCACGTGCTTGTCGCCGTAGTGCTTGTTGATCCCGCGCACGTCGATGGCCAGGCCGCCGGACTCGCCCGGCTGGCGGTTCGGCGATGCGCTGGCGGCCACGGGCGTGTTCATGGCCTGGCCACCTCGACCGGCTGGCCAGGATGCAGCTTGGACGCATCGGCCGGCGCGGGCCGCGCTTCCACCAGGAATACCAGCTTGCGGCGTGTTTCGTTGCTGTAGATCACCGGCGGCGTGTACTCGGCCTGGCTGGAGATATAGCTGATGGTGGCCGCAACCGGCGCAGCGCAGCCATCGCAGCGCACGCGCAGCGCCTCGCCATTCTTGAATGCGCCAACCACCGTCTCCGGCACGTAGAAGCGCACCTTCACATTGCCCGGCGGCAGCAGCCGCACCACCGGGCTGCCGGCCGGCACCCAGTCGCCAAGGCGAAAGGGCGTGTCGTACACCAGTCCCGCCTGGGTCGCGCCCACGGTCTTGCGCGACAGCTTCCACTCGGCCTGCGCCAGGGCGGCGCGCGCGGCGGCCACCTGGCTTTGCTGGGCGGCCTGCTGCGCGGTGCGCCCCGGCAGCAGGGCCACGTCGATATCGCGCTGCAGTTCGCGCACGCGGGCGGCGTCGGAGGCGGCGGTAGCGCGGCTTTCCTCCAGTTGCGCCAGCGCGATCCCGCCGATGGCATACTGGGCCTCGTCGCGCTTGCGTTGCGCGGCGCTGCGCGCGGCGGCGGCCTGTGCCTGCGCCAGTTGCGCGCGGCTCACGTCCACTTCGGGCAAGCGCTTGCCGGTCTTCAGGTCGGCAAGCTGCGACTCGGCCGCGCGCATCTGCGCCTCGGCCTGCTGGCGCGCTGCGCGTTCGTCATCGGCTTCCAGCGCGAACAGCGGCGCGCCGGCGGCGACCTGCTGGCCGCGCTGGACCGAAAGCCGGTCCAGCCGGCCGGCAAAGGGCGAGGCCACGCTGACGAATTCGCCTTCCACATAGCCTTGCCATGACGGCGGCGCCTTTTCGCCGCACGCGCACAGCAGCGCGGCGCCGATCAGGGCAGCCGGCATGGCCGCCCATGAAGACCGCGCTGGCGGATGCGGGACGGATCGAAATGGACCAGGCGAGGCGGGACGTAGCATGTTGGGCTCCGTGGCGGACGGACTGGCTTCAGGCGGACGGCGGCGGTGCGGACGGTCCCGGCTGCGACGCCGCCAGGCCATGCGCCAGCAGCGCGCTGACGTGCCGCACCAGCGCTTCGCTATCGATCGCTTCGGCGCCGGGCATGCGGCGCCAGATATGGGTGGTGGCCAGCGGCAGCAGCGTCAGGCCGATCAGCGACACCATCAACAGCGGCGGCTCCAGCCCCGGGTTGATCTCGCCGCGCGCGCGCGCGGCTGCCAGGGGCGCGATGATCAGGCCGGCGCGCCGCAGCGCGATCTTTTGCAGCACGCGCTGATGCAGCTGCCCGTCCGCGCCGACGATCTCGCGGATCCACAGCCCGGGGAACCACGGCGTGGCGGCGGCGGCGCGGATCAGCCGCCCGGCGATGCCCACCAGCATGGCGGCCGGGTCGGCGCTGTCGGCCAAGGCCGGCGCGAACACCTTCTCGACCAGGGGCTGAAGGCGCTCGTCGACCACCGCATCGATCAACTGGTCGCGGTCGCGGAAGTAGTAGTGCACCAGCGCCGGTGTGACGCCGGCGTGCGTGGCGATGGCCTTGATCGGCGTGGCGGCAACACCGCGCTGCGAGAACAGTTCGGTGGCAGCATCGAGCAGTTGCTCGCGCTGGCCTGCGCTGCCCGTATTTCCTGCGGCGGGACGGCCGGGACGGCGGCCGGCGCGCGGGTTGACTGCTTCAGCTGGCATGGATGGCTCCGGACTACGCAAACAATATTAATTGTTGCATTAATTAATTCAAATACTGTTACAAAGTCGGATTGCCCATTCTGGGTGGGGGTAGTAAATGTTGCATTGCAGCGGCGCAAGGTAGACATGTAATCTTCCCTTGGCTATGCTTCGTGCGCCAATCAGTCGGGCTTCAACCTTCATCCGTCCGCCGCTGCCCCCGGAATATTCATGTTGCTTCGTTGCTTCACTGCCGCCACGGCGCGGCCTTGCCTGCCTTTTGCCTCTCGCCTGGCTGCGGCCGCCTTGTCGCTGGCCGGGCTTGGGGGTATGGCGGCAATGCCGGCGATGGCGCAGGAGCCGGGCGAGGGTGGCAGCGATGCGCAAGCGCAGGCAGAAGTCCCCGAGAACTTCGCCCTCCATGGGCAGGCCACCTATATCTGGCAGCGCAAGCCATCCTTCGGTGCGGCTTATTCCGGTGCCAACAGCCTGACGCCGGAGCGCGCCAAGAGTTATTCGTTCACCGCCACGCTCGATCTCGGCGCGCGCCTGTGGCGCGGCGCCGAGTTCCACTTCAACCCGGAAGCGACGCAAGGCGTGCCCTTTTCCGAGTTGCATGGCCTGGGCGGCCCGGCCAACGGGGAGTTGGCCAAGGTGTCAAGCACCAACCCGGTGTTCTACCGCGCGCGCGCCTTTGTCCGGCAGACCTGGGGCCTGGGCGGCGGCACCGAGCAAGTGGACGCTGACTTCAACCAGCTGGCCGGCAGCGTCGACAAGCGCCGCGTGGTGCTGACCGCCGGCAACTTCGGCGTGCTCGACATCTTCGACCAGAACGAATTCGGTTCCGACCCGCGCACCCAGTTCATGAACTGGTCGTTCCTGACGCACGGCTCCTTCGACTATCCGGCGGATGCGCGCGGCTACGACTGGGGCGTGGCGCTCGAATACATCGGCGATAGCTGGTCGGTGCGGCTTGGCCGCTTCCTGCAGCCGGTGGAGTCCAACGGACTTGAGCTCGATACGCGCATGTTCGAGCACTATGGCGACATCCTCGAATTCGAGAAGCGCTACAAGCTGGCGGGCAAGCCCGGCGTGGCGCGCCTGATGCTCTGGCGTAACAAGGCGCGCATGGGCGCGTTCAGCGATGCGCTCCAGTTCGGTGCCGCCAACGGCACCACGCCGGATGTGGCCGATGTGCGCGAGGAGCACGCCAAGATCGGCGTGGGCCTGTCGCTGATGCAGCGGGTGAACGACTCGCTCGGCGTGTTCGCGCGCGCCAATATGTCCGACGACAAGACCGAGACCTACGCCTTTACCGAAATCGGCCGCCAGGTGGCCGCCGGCGGCGTGCTCAACGGCAACGCCTGGGGGCGGCCAAACGATGTGCTGGGGCTGGGCATGTCGGTGAATATGCTGGGTTCGCGCCACCAGGCTTACCTGGCAGCGGGCGGCCAGGGCGCCTTCCTCGGCGACGGTGCGCTCAAGTACGGGCCCGAGCAGATCGTGGAAGTGTTCTACAGCTTCCAGCCGGTCAAGTACCTGAGCATCAGCCCGGACTTCCAGTACATCCGCAATCCCGGCTACAACCGCGACCGCGGCCCGGCAAAGTTCTACGGCGTGCGCCTGCACGCGGAATTCTGAGCGAGCGGAGCCCGGCCGAAAAAAACCCCGGCATGCGTGCCGGGGCTTTTACATTCGCTTCGTATCCTGGTGCGGCGTCACTGCCGCGCGTTGCGCCGGTTGTCCGGCCACGGCGTGTTGAAGTTGGTGCGGAACGGATTGATATCCAGCCCGCCGCGCCGCGTGTAGCGCGCATAGACCGCCAGCTTCACGGGCTTGCACTGGCGCATCACGTCGATGAAGATCCGCTCCACGCATTGCTCGTGGAACTCGTTGTGGTTGCGGAACGAGATCAGGTACTTGAGCAGCGCTTCCTGGTTGATCGGCGCGCCCACGTAGCGGATCTGCACACTGCCCCAGTCCGGCTGGCCGGTCACCAGGCAGTTGGACTTGAGCAGGTGCGACACCAGCGTTTCCTCCACCGGCGATTCGTCCTGGGCGGCATGCAGCAAGTGCGGCGCCGGCTCGTAGATATCGGTCTCGATGTCGAGACGGTCCAGCAGCACGCCGTCCAGTTCGCCCATCTTCTGCGTACCCAGGTCGGCTTCGGTCACCAGCCGCACCTGCACCGTGCCGCCGATGGCTTCTGACAGGTCGTGGTGCAGCAGTTGCTGAAGCGCCTCGGGCGAGGCGATCTTGCTCTGGTTGAACGAGTTCAGGTAGAGCTTGAACGACTTGGACTCGATGATGTTCGGCGTGTCGGCGGGAATGATGAAGCTGGCCAGCGCGACCTGCGGCTTGCCCTTCATGTTCAGCCACGACAGCTCGTACGCGTTCCAGATATCCACGCCGAAGAACGGCAGCGCGCGGCCTTCGGCCAGGCCGATCTCGGTGCGCTTGGGCTGGCGCGGAATCGGGAATAGCAGGGTGGGGTCGTACTCGGTCTTGTAGGCCGAGGGTTTGCCTAGCGGCGATTGTTCGGGAAGGCTCATGGTTGCCTCGCGTGTGGCCCCGCGCTTGGGGGAGCTTGGGGGGCCACGGGATTGATCAGGACAAGAACAGCTTGTACACAGGGTTCTCGGTCTCTTCCCAGTGTACATAGCCCAGCGTGGCGAGGAAGGCGCGGAAGGCGCGCTTCTCGTTCCTGGGCACCTGGATGCCGACCAGGATATTGGAGGTGTCGCCGCCCTGGTTGCGGTAGTGGAACAGGCTGATGTTCCAGTTCGGGCTCATGCTCGACAGGAAGCGCATCAGCGCGCCCGGACGCTCGGGGAACTCGAAGCGGTAAAGCAGTTCGTCATGCGCCAGCGGCGAATGGCCGCCCACCATGTAGCGGATATGCTGCTTGGCCAGTTCGTTGTTCGACAGGTCCACCGTGTCGAAGCCATGGCGGCGGAAGCCGTTGGCGATCTTGTCGTTCTCCGCGCGGCTCGCGATCTGCACGCCGACGAAGATGTGCGCCATGCTGTTGTCGGCAATCCGGTAGTTGAACTCGGTCACGTTGCGCGTGCCGACCTGCTCGCAGAAGCGCTTGAAACTGCCGCGCTCCTCGGGAATGCTGACCGCGAAGATCGCCTCGCGTGCCTCGCCCACCTCGGCGCGCTCGGCCACGAAGCGCAGGCGGTCGAAGTTCATGTTGGCGCCGCAGGCAATGGCCACCAGATGCTGGCCCTTGAGCTTCTCGCGCTCGGCATACAGCTTCAGGCCGGCCACGGCCAGCGCGCCGGCCGGTTCCAGGATGCTGCGGGTGTCCTGGAACACATCCTTGACCCCGGCGCAGATGGCGTCGGTATCCACCAGGATGATCTCGTCGACCAGCTCGCGCGTGAGGCGGAAGGTTTCCTTGCCGACCAGCTTGACCGCGGTGCCGTCCGAGAACAGGCCCACTTCCTTGAGTTCCACGCGCTTGCCCGCGTCCACCGAGCGCTTCATCGCATCGGAATCCACGGTCTGCACGCCGATCACCTTGATCTCCGGACGCACTGCCTTGATGTAGGCGGCGATGCCGGAAATCAGGCCGCCACCGCCGATCGCCACGAACACCGCGTGCAGCGGGCCCGGGTGCTGGCGCAGGATTTCCATGGCGATGGTGCCCTGGCCGGCGATGACTTCGGGATCGTCGAAGGGGTGGATGAAGGTCAGCTTGTGCTTCTTCTCCAGTTCCGCCGCGTGGTCGTAGGCATCGCTGTATGAGTCGCCGTGCAGCACGATCTCGACCCACTCGCCGCCGCGCTCGCGCACCGCGTCGATCTTTACCTGCGGGGTGGTGACCGGCATGGCGATCAGCGCCTTGCATTTCAGGCGCGCGGCCGACAGCGCCACGCCCTGGGCGTGATTGCCGGCCGAGGCGGCAATCACGCCGCGCTTGAGTTCCTCCGGCGACAGCGAGGCCATCTTGTTGTACGCGCCGCGCAGCTTGAACGAGAACACCGGCTGGGTGTCCTCGCGCTTGAACCACACCGAGTTGCCGGTGCGCGCGGAGAGCTGGTGTGCGTAGGTGAGATCGGTCTCCTGGGCCACGTCGTACACCTTGGCGGTCAGGATCTTTCTCAGGTAATCGGGTTTGCTGGTCATCTGGACAGCCGGTGCGGGGATTGGCGGAAACCGCTAATGATAAAGGATGGCGCGGTGCGGCGATGCAGCCGCCCCGGAACCAGTGACGGCCAAGGGCAGGCCGATCCACCTGAACCGCGGCGCTGCGGGCACCAGCGCTGCGCATCGTGCGGACGGCCGCGCACCTTGTAGGACGTTGCCCTGTGGACGGTGCGGGAACACTCGTGATACGGTGTAGCGCGATGCCCAACCTGCCTCTTATCGAATCAAACACGGCGCTGTTCCTGGATTTCGACGGTACGCTGGCCGACCTCGCGCCACGTCCGGACCTCGTACGGGTCGAACCGGAACTGGTGGGGACGCTGCGCGCCCTGCATCTGCATCTGGGCGGTGCCGTGGCGCTGGTTTCGGGCCGGCCGATTGCCGAACTCGACCACTTCCTGCAGCCGCTGCAATTGCCCGCGGCAGGCGTGCACGGCGCGGAATTGCGCGATGCGGCCGGCCACCGGCTGCGCCAGCCGGACCCCGGCGTGGCCCTGTTGCTGGCGCCCCTCGAAGCCCTGGTGAGCGCGCATCCCGGCTTGCTGCTGGAGCGCAAGTCGGTCGCGGTGGCGGTGCATTACCGCGCGCTCCCCCAGCTTGAAGGCCTGGTGCGCAACTTCGCGGCGGAGCTCGCCAGCGGCGTACCCGGCATCGAAGTGCTGCACGGCAAGCTGGTGGTGGAACTCAAGCCGGCCGGCATCGACAAGGGCGGCGCCATCGACACCCTGATGCGCGGCCCGCCATTTGCACGCCGCACGCCGCTCTTTGCCGGCGACGACATTACCGACGAGGCCGGCTTTGCCGCAGTGCGGCGCCTGGGCGGCATCGGCTTGCTGGTGGGCCAGCGGCCCAGCGCCGCCACCGTCAGCGTGGCCGGTCCGGCCGCGCTGCGCTGCTGGCTGCATCGCTCGGCCAAGGCGCTGGAAATCATGTCTGCCGCGGACGGATCGCCGGCGGCCGGAACCACAACGACAACGACAACGACGTCTTGAGGGGGATTCGCTGTGACCAACTCATCTACCGAGGGTATCCAGGTCAGTGTCGACGGTGCCGGCCGCTATGCCGATCCCTCGCTATCCCTGGGCATGATCGGCAACTGCGCGATCTCCGCGCTGGTCGACGGCCGCGGGCGCATCGTCTGGTGCTGCCTGCCGCGTTTCGATGGTGATCCGATCTTCAATGCCTTGCTCGATCCTGGCGAGAATGCGGGCCACTTCTCTATCGAGATCGAGGATTTCCAGGAGGCGCATCAATGGTACGAGCCGAATACTGCCGTGCTGCGCACGCGGCTGACGGACCAGCATGGCAACGCCCTCGAAATCACCGATTTCGCGCCGCGCTTTTTTCGGCTGGGCCGTTACTTTCGCCCCACCACGCTGATCCGGCGCATTCGTACGATAAACGGCGCGCCGCGCGTGCGGGTGACGGTGGCGCCGCGTTTCGACTGGGGAAGAGTCAAGCCAGAGATCACGCGCGGCAGCAGCCATGTGCGCTATGTCGGCGACGGCTYGACGCTGCGCATGACCACCGACGCACCGCTGACCTATGTGCTGTCGCAGACCCCCTTCCTGCTGACGCGCGACCTCAACTTCATCCTCGGGCCCGATGAAACGCTGCAGGGCGGCGTGGAGGAAATAGCGCGCGACTTCGAGCAGGAAACCACCGCCTACTGGAAGATGTGGAGCCGCCGCCTCGCGGTGCCGCGCGAATGGCAGGACGCGGTGATCCGCGCCGCCGTCACGCTCAAGCTGTCGCTCTTTGAGGAGACCGGGGCCATTGTCGCCGCCATGACCACCAGCATTCCCGAAGCGCCGGGCAGCGGACGCAACTGGGACTACCGGTTCTGCTGGCTGCGCGACGCCTTCTTCGTGATCCGCGCGCTCAACAGCCTGTCCGAGGTCGGCACCATGGAGGACTACCTGCGCTGGCTGTCCAACGTGGTGATGCAATCCAAGAGCGGCCATATCCAGCCGCTGTACGGCATCGGGCTCGAACTCGAATTGCCGGAGAGCGTGCTCGATCACTTGTCGGGCTACCGCGGCATGGGCCCGGTGCGCGTGGGCAACCAGGCGCAGGAGCACTTCCAGCACGATGTCTACGGCAACGTGGTGCTGGGCGCGGCCCAGGCTTTCCACGACCATCGCCTGCTGCACCGGGGCGGGGCGGCGGAATATCAAGTACTGGAAACCGTGGGCGAGCAGGCGGTACGCGTGTTCGGCACGCCCGATGCCGGCATGTGGGAGCTGCGCACGCGGGCGCGGGTGCATACCTCCTCGGCGCTGATGAGCTGGGCGGCTTGCGACCGCCTCGCCAAGATCGGCGATGCGCTGCACTTGCCCGATCGCGCGGCATACTGGCGCCAGCATGCTGATGCCATGAAGGAGCGCATCGTGCGCGAGTCCTGGAGCGAGGAACGCCAGGCGTTCGCCGAGAGCTTCGGCGGGCGCGAGCTCGATGCCAGCGTGCTGCTGATGGCCGAGGTCGGTTTTATCGCACCCCGGGACGAGCGTTTCATGGCGACGCTCAAGGCGTTGGAAGCCTCGTTGTGCGACGGCCCGTATATGCGCCGTTACGAGGCGCCGGACGACTTCGGCAAGCCCGAGACCGCCTTCAATATCTGCACCTTCTGGCGTATCGATGCGCTGGCGCGCGTGGGCCGCCGCGAGGAAGCGCGCGAGATTTTCGAGGCCATGCTGGCGGCGCGCAACCCGCTTGGCCTGCTGTCCGAGGACACCCATCCCGTGACCGGCGAGATGTGGGGGAATTTCCCGCAGACCTACTCGATGGTAGGGCTGATCAACGGCGCCATGCGCCTGTCCGCGCCATGGGATTCGGTGATTTGAGCCCCTCGGATCGGGCGCGCAGGGCAAGGTTCCAGCAAAGGAAAATATGGGCAGACTAGTGGTGGTATCCAACCGCGTCGCCGATCCGCGCAATGTTGCCGCGGGCGGTCTCGCGGTGGCGTTGGGCGAGGCGCTCAAGGTGACCGGCGGAGTCTGGTTCGGCTGGAGCGGCAAGGTCGTTGACGCCGCCCACGGCGGCACGCCCGGCGAGGGCGAGCTGCACATCCTGCAGGCCGGCAATGTCACGCTGGCCACGGTCGACCTGTGCAGCGAGGACCACGACGCCTACTACCTGGGCTACAGCAACGGCGTGTTGTGGCCGGTGTTCCACTACCGCATCGACCTGGCGGATTTCGACTCCGGCTATCTCAACATCTATCGCCGCGTGAACCAGCTGTTCGCGCGCAAGCTGGCGCCGCTGCTGCGCCCGGACGACGTCATCTGGATCCACGATTACCACCTGATCCCACTCGCCTCGGAACTGCGCGCCATGGGTTGCGGGCAGCGCATGGGGTTCTTCCTGCATATCCCGTTGCCTCCGCCGCTGATCCTGGCAGCGATCCCGCAACACGAATGGCTGATGCGGGCGTTGTTTGCCTATGACCTCGTCGGCTTCCAGAGCCAGCTCGATCTCGAGCACTTCTCGCGCTATGTACAAAGGGAGGCGCAGGCCGAGCCGATGGGCGAGTACCGCTTCCGTGCCTTCCACCGCACCGTGCGCGCGCAGGCGTTCCCGATCGGCATCGACGTCGACGAATTCGCCGAGTTGGGAAAGTGCGAGGAATCGCGCGAGACCTACGAGATGATGCGGGGCCAGTATGCAAGCCGCAGGCTGCTGCTGGGTGTGGATCGTCTCGATTATTCAAAGGGGCTGCCGCAGCGGCTCAAGGCGGTGCGGGAGCTGATGGCACAGTATCCGGAGAACCGGCGCAGCGCCACGCTGATCCAGATTGCCGCGCCGTCGCGGGAGACGGTGGATGCCTATGCGGATCTGCGGCGCGAGCTGGAAGGGTTGTCGGGCGCGATCAATGGGGAGTATGGGGAACTGGACTGGATGCCGGTGCGGTATATCCACCGCACTACCGCGCGGCGCCGGTTGCCCGGGCTGTACCGCGCCTGCCGCGTGGCGCTGGTTACGCCGTTGCGGGATGGGATGAACCTGGTGGCCAAGGAGTTTGTGGCTGCGCAGGATCCGGATGATCCGGGGGTGCTGGTGTTATCGCGGTTTGCCGGCGCCGCCGAGCAGCTTCGGGAGGCTTTGCTCGTCAATCCCTATGATGTCCATGCGACTGCGCAGGCGATCCAGCAGGCGTTGCATATGCCGCTGGCCGAGCGGCAGTCGCGGCATCAGAAGTTGCTGGAGCGCATCCGGGCGCAGGATGTGCATTGGTGGCGGGAGGAGTATTTGAGGACGCTGGCGGAGACGGAGGGGGGGTAGGGGGTGGGGGTTGACGGCAACTGCTTACGTGCTTTTGGTGACCACAAAGGGGGCGACATGGCCCCGCAGATGTAATAACATTGTATTACCATACGCCGCGCTATGGTATAACATTGTGCTTACGGTGAAGTTATGAAAGCGACGATTCGCAGGATGGGCAATTCGCAAGGGGTGCTGATCCCCAAGCCGATCCTTGCCCAGCTCGGTTTTGAGGATGAAGTGGACATGGTTGTCGAGGACGACACTTTGGTGATTCGCAAGCCGCAAAAGAAGGCTCGCGAAGGCTGGGCCGAGGCCAGCCAAGCGGTTGCGGCCGCCAGCGATGATGCGCTGGTGATGGGCGAGTTTCCCAACGCTGACGACGCGGAACTGGTGTGGTAGCGCGCGGTGAAATCTGGTTGGTAGCCTTGGACCCGACGAAGGGCAGTGAGATTCAGAAGACACGGCCGTGCGTGGTCGTCTCTCCGCCCGAAATGCACGACCATCTGCGAACGGTCATCGTCGCGCCGATGACGACTAAGGGCCGGCCCGCGCCGTTCCGGGTGCCGATCACCTTCATGAAAAAAAGCGGGCTAATTTTGCTGGACCAGATTCGCGCGGTAGACAAGGTACGGCTGGTCAAGAAAGCCGGCGTGGTTGCCGATAAGACCCTGTTGAGCGCAATGCACACGTTGCAGGAGGTCTTCGCGGAATAGGAAAAGAAAATAAAAACACAACTGGCGATATTTAATGTCTCGGTCGACGTGGACGGGACCGTTCACGAAGGAAAGTACTCGGTCAGTTCGAAGGTGGTCACCGTCGAATCTCCATATGGTTCGGGATCAACCCAGGTTGGAGGATCGTCCGCAGAAACCATTGCGCGGATGCTGCTGCGTGAAATCGTGGCAGGCGCCAAGCATCGCGGGGCGGTGTTTGCCGCCCCACGGGCGGAAAACACGGCTACAACCTGCGAGGTTTGAACAACCCTTGGTTCGATTGCCGGATCGGCTCGCAATCGCAGGTGCGAAAAACGCGCTACGCCAGATCCCCCGGCGTATCGACATCCCTGAACGCGCCTTCATCGTCGGTAAGAATCCGCATCACCGGCTGCGTCTTCAGCAATTCACGTGCGCCTTCATCCCCATCGAGCTTGAGTAGCGCTTCGCGCCAGGCGGAGCCAAATCCGACCGGATGCCCGCGTTGCCCGTCCCGCCACGGCGCGGCGATGGCGTCGCGCGTGGTGATCGTCAACGCCACCGCGCGGACCAGTTCGGCTGGCAGCCAGGGCATATCGGCCAGTGCCACCACCCAGCCGCTGGCGTCCGGCGTGGCGGCCACCGCGGCAGCCAGCGCGGCGCCCATGCCGGCTTGCGCGGCGGCGGTTTCCAGCACCCGGCATCCTGCCAGCCGCAATTCCGCTGCCAGCGCGGCATTGCCCGGCCGGATCACGGCGAGCGCGCCGGGCAGTACGCCGGCAAGGGTTCGCGCGCTGCGGCCAGCTACCGTCTGCCCGTCGGGCAGCGTGGCGAGCAGCTTGTTGCGCTGGCCGGCCGCATCGAAGCGGCGTCCGTAGCCCGCTGCCAGCAGGATGCCGGTGGGCGGCACCGCGGCGTCGATGGGGCCGTTGATGGGGCCGGTCAGCGCGTCGGTCACGGTGCGGGGCTACACGTGCTGCCTTCACTGGCCGCCATTTCGCGGGCGGCCTTGGCGCCTTCCACTTGCAGGATGTCGGGCAGCGAGACATGGTTCTTGGCGGCCACGACTTCGGCCAGGATCGAGATCGCGATCTCCGGCGGCGTGCGGCTGCCGATATAGATGCCCACCGGGCCATGCAGACGCGCCAGCTGCAAGTCGTTGAGATCGAATTCCTTGAGCCGTTCGCGCCGTGCCTGGTTGTTGCGGCGCGAGCCGAGCGCGCCGACGTAGAAGGCGCGCGTGCGCAGCGCTTCCATCAGGGCCAGGTCGTCGAGCTTGGGATCGTGCGTGACGGCGATCACCGCGCTGCGTTCGTCGAGCTTCATGTCGGTCACGGTGTCGTCCGGCATGGTGCGCACCATGGTGACACCGGGAATGTCCCAGGTCTCGGTGTATTCTTCGCGGGGATCGCACACGGTCACCTGGAAGCCCAGGCCGACGGCGATCTGGCACAGGTATTTCGACAATTGCCCGGCGCCGATCACGAGCATGCGGTAGCGCGGCCCGTGGATGGTGAGCAGGGTGCTGCCGTCGAAGGCCAGCCCATCGGTGGCTTGCGCCGGGCCGAGCGTGGCGCGGCCGGTTGCCATGTCGAGCGTGCGCGTCACCAGCCTGCCGTTCTCCACGGCCTCCAGCAGTTCGTCCAGGTGGCTCTGCGCGCCGAGGGGTTCGGTCACCAGTTCGATGGTGCCGCCGCAGGGCAGGCCGAAGCGGTGCGCTTCCTCGGCGCTGATGCCGTACTTGACGGCTTCGGGGTGTCCGCTGGCAATGCCTTCGCGCCGCACCCGGTCGATGATGTCGTCCTCGATGCAGCCGCCCGAGACCGAGCCCACTACCAGGCCGTCGTCGCGCACGACCAGCATGGCGCCTTCGGGCCGGGGCGAGGAGCCCCAGGTTCTGACTACCGTCACCAGCAGCGTGCGGTGGCCTTCGGCCAGCCAGCGCACACTGCTTTTCAGGACTTCGAGATCCACGCTGTCCATGATCGTTTCCGCTTTGTTTCCACAGTTTGTTCATCGGGCGTACTGCCATCGCCGGCCGCCGCTCCGTCCTTGGCGACATCCTCGCCGGTGCCCGCTTCGTCACCTTGTTCGCCGGGTCCGCCCAGCGCCGCCGTCAAGCGGTCGAAGAAGGTATCGGCCATCTTGCGGGCGGCGGCGTCGACCAGGCGTGAGCCGATCTGCGCGAGCTTGCCGCCGACCTGGGCGTTGACCGTATAGGTCAGCACCGTCTGCTCGCCGTCGGGGGCCAGCGTGACCTGCGCGGTGCCCTTGCCAAAGCCGGCGACACCCCCTTGTCCGTCGAACTGGATGGTGTAGCTGCCGGGCGCCTGGATGTCCTTCAAGGCCATGCGCCCCTTGAAGCGCGCCTTGACCGGGCCCACCGCGGCGGTCAGCGCCACCAGGTAGGCGTTGTCGCCGTCAGGTTCGATGCTCTCACATCCCGGGATGCATTGCTTGAGCAGCCCTGTGTCGTTCAGGGCTTCCCAGGCGGTTTGCTGCGCTACCGGCAGTTGCCGTGTCTGTGTCATTTCCATGGTGCGGGAGTCTCCTGGGTGTGCTTCATGTTCTTGATGTCTCTGGGCACGGATGCCGCAGGGAAGATGGGCATGGCCAGCGGTTCGCGCGCGCCCAGCAGCGCTTCGAGCGCGAACAGGCTGTCCAGGTTGTGCGCCGAGCGCAGCGCATCCACATGCGGCAGGATGGCTTGTACGCCACGTGCCTGCGGCACGAAGCCGGCATAGCGCAACAGCGGGTTGAGCCAGACGATGCGATGCGCGAAGCGGCGCAGGCGAGCCATTTCGGTGCCGAGCAGATCGATGTCTTCGTGGTCGAGCCCGTCGGTGACCAGCAGTACGGTGGCGCGGCCGGACAGCGTGCGGCGGGCCCACTGCCGGTTGAAGGTGGCCAGCGCGGCGCCGATGCGGGTGCCGCCGGCCCAGTCGCGCACCTGCTCCGTGATGGCGCAGACCGCCTCGTCGGGATCGCGCTCGCGCAGCGAGCGGGTGATATTGGTCAGCCGGGTGCCGAACAGGAACACGGACAGCCGCTCGCGCGATTGCATCAGCGCATGGCAGAAGTACAGCACCGCGCGCGAGTACTGGCTCATCGAGCCGGAGATGTCGAGCAGCAGCACCAGCGGCGGGCGCCGTTCGGCGTGGCGGCGGAATTTCCAGCGCAGCCATTCGCCTTGCTGGCGCACCGCCAGCCGGGCGCTGGCGCGCAGGTCGGCGCGGGGCCCGCTGGCCGCGGCGCGCAGGCGGCGGGTACGCTCGGTGGCCAGGCGCGCGTGCCGGGCACGGATCATATGCTGCAGCGCACGCCATTCCTCCGCGCCCAGCGTTTCAAAATCGCGCTGGGCCAGGCGCTCCTGCGCCGAGAAGGTCAGCGGGGCGGTAAAGCGCTCGACATGGTCTTCGCCGCGCTTGCCGGACGCTGGCGGCCGCTGGGCGGCGAGCGCATCGGCCAGGCGGTTGCTGCGCGGGGGCGGCGGGGCGCCGGCGTCGACGCGCGGCAGCAGCAGGGCGCGCAGCTTGCCTTCCCAGTCGGGGTCGCGCCAGAACAGGTCGAAGGCGGCGTCGAACAGCGGGCGCTGGTCGGGCCCGCTCACCATCAGGGCGGCCATCGCCGCGCGCACCTCGTCGCGCCTGCCGATATCCACGTACTGCAGCGCCAGCAGCGCGTCCACGGCCTGGGCGGGGGAGAGCGCGAAGCCGGCAGCGCGCAGCAGGCGCACGAAGTGCGTGACGTTGCGCGCGAGCATGGGCAGCGTGCCGGCGGGCTGCGCGGCGGCGAGGGGGCCGTCCGGATGCCGCTTCGGCATGTCTCAGCCTCCCGGTGCCCGGCTGGCCAGCAACTCCGCCACGGTGGGACCGTCCACGCGGGCAAGGTCGTCCTGGTACTTGAGCAGCACGCCGAGCGTGTCGCGCACCGATTGCGGATCGAGTTCGGTGAAGCCGAGCGCGGCCAGCGCGCGGCACCAGTCGATGGCCTCGGCAATGCCGGGCGATTTGAACAGGTCGATGCCGCGCAGCCGGTGGATGAAGTCGATGGCCTGGTGCTGCAGCGCGGCAGCGGCTTCCGAGGCGCGCGCGGCCACGATCTGCAGTTCGCGCTCGCGTTGCGGATAGCCCATCCACTGGTACAGGCAGCGGCGCTTGAGCGCGTCATGCACTTCGCGGGTGCGGTTGGAGGTGACGATGATGAGCGGGGGTTGCTCGGCCCGCACCACGCCGATCTCGGGAATCGACACCTGGAATTCGGACAGCACCTCCAGCAGGAAGGCCTCGAAGGGCTCGTCGGCGCGGTCGATCTCGTCGATCAGCAGCACGCGCGGAATGCCCGGCGCGGCGGGGTCGGGCAGCAGCGCTTCGAGCAAGGGCCGCTTGAGCAGGAAGTCGTCGTGGTACAGCGATTGCGTGTCGGGCCGCTCGCCGCGCGCTTCGGCCAGGCGCAGCGCCATGATCTGGCGCGGGTAGTCCCACTCGTAAAGCGCGCTGGAGGCGTCGAGCCCTTCGTAGCATTGCAGGCGCAGCAGGCGCGTGCCGAGCGCGTCGGCCACGGCCCGCGCGAGCGCGGTCTTGCCCACGCCGGGCTCGCCTTCGAGAAAGAGAGGCCGTTGCATGCGCAGCGCCAGGTAGAGCACGGTGGCGGTCTCGCGGTCGGCGAAATACTGCTGCGCCTCCAGCAGGGTGGCGGTTTGGTCGATGGACTGGGGAAGCATGAAGGTCGGCGGACGATCCTGTGCGAAAGAACTTGGGGGGGAGAGAGCCGTCGCCGTTGCCGGCGCCCGCCCTCTCCCCCGGCTGGCGCGCCTATCCCTTCAGCGCCTGTTCCACCGCGCGGGCCGCCAGCACCGGGATCAGGTGCGCGCGGTACTCGGCCGAGGCATGCAGGTCGGTGTTCAGTCTGCCTGCATCCACCACCACGGCGCGCGCTGCCGCCGGTGTGAAGCTCGCCGCCAGCGCCTGCTCCAGAGGTGCGCAGCGGAATACGCTGTCGGCAGCACCGGTGACCGCCACCCGCACGACCTTGCCGAATTGCGCCACCATCACGCCCACCAGCGCAAAGCGCGACGCCGGGTTGCGAAACTTGATGTAGGCGGCTTTATCCGGCGTGGGGAAGCGCACCGCGGTGATCAGCTCGTCGGGCTCCAGCGCCGTTTCATAGAGGCTCTTGAAGAAGCTGTCGGCGGCGATATTGCGGCGGTCCGTCACCACCGTGGCGTTAAGGCCGAGCACCGCCGCCGGGTAACAAGCGGCCGGATCGTCGTTGGCGAGCGAGCCGCCCAGCGTGCCCATCGCGCGCACCTGCCGGTCGCCGATGCCGTCTGCCAGCGCGGCCAGCGCGGGAATGCGCTTGAGGACGTCGGCATTCGACGCCACGTCGGCGTGGCGGGCCGCGGCGCCGATCACCAGTTCGTCGTTCTCGACACGGATATCCGCCATGCCGGGAATGCGCGCTACATCGACCAGCGCGGACGGCGCGGCCAGCCGCAGTTTCATCGCGGCCAGCAGGCTCTGGCCGCCGCCGAGGAACTTGGCGTCGCTGTCCGCCTTGAGCCTGGCCACCGCCGACCCGGCATCGGCGGCGCGTTCGTAATTGAATGCGTACATGGTGTGCCTCCGATATCAGTTGGGGGTCTGCGCCTGGCGGATCGCCTGCCACACGCGATGCGGCGTGGCGGGCATCTGGAGGTCGCGCACGCCCAGCGGCGAGAGCGCATCCACCAGCGCGTTGATGAAGGCCGGCGGCGAGCCGATCGCGCCGGCTTCGCCGCAGCCCTTCACGCCCAGCGGGTTGTGCGTGCAGGGCGTGCCCTTGGCGGTCTCCACGGTGAAGTCGGGCAGGTCGCCCGCGCGCGGCATGGCGTAGTCCATATAGGAGCCGGTCAGCAACTGGCCGCTCTCGTCGTCGTAGACGCACTGCTCCAGCATGGCCTGGCCGAGGCCCTGGCCAATGCCGCCGTGCACCTGGCCCTCGACGATCATCGGGTTGATGATGTTGCCGAAATCGTCCACCGCGGTGAACTTGATCACCTTGCTTTCGCCTGTGTCGGGATCGACCTCCACCTCGCAGATATAGGCGCCGGACGGGTAGGTGAAGTTGGTCGGGTCGTAGAAGGCGTTTTCGTTCAGGCCAGGTTCGAGCTTGTCGAGTGGATAGTTGTGCGGCACGTAGGCGGTCAGCGCCACCTCGCCGAAAGTCTTGCTGCGGTCGGTGCCGGCCACGCTGAACACGCCGTTCCTGAACTCGATGTCGGCGTCCGAGGCCTCCAGCAGGTGGGCCGCGATCTTTTTTGCCTTGGCTTCGATCTTGTCGAGCGCCTTCATGATGGCCGAGCCGCCCACGGAGAGCGAACGCGAACCATAGGTGCCCATGCCGAACGGCACGCGGCCGGTATCGCCATGCACGATTTCCACCGCGTCCAGGGCGATGCCCAGGCGCTCGGCCACGATCTGCGCGAAGGTGGTCTCATGCCCCTGGCCGTGGCTGTGCGAGCCGGTGAAGACGGTCACGGTGCCGGTGGGATGCACGCGGACTTCGCCAACCTCGAACAGGCCCGCGCGCGCGCCGAGCGCGCCTGCGATATTCGACGGCGCCAGCCCGCACGCCTCGATATAGCAGGAGTAGCCCAGGCCGCGCAGCTTGCCGCGCTGCTTCGCTTCGTCGCGCCGCGCGGGGAAGCCCTTGACGTCGGCGAGTTCCTGCGCGCGCGCCAGGCACGGCTCGTAGTCGCCGGTGTCGTAGGTCAGGCCGACCGGGGTGGCGTAGGGGAAGTCGTGGATGAAGTTCTTGCGGCGCAGTTCGGCCGGGTCCATCTTCAGCTCGTGCGCCGCGGTTTCCACCAGCCTTTCCACCACATAGGTGGCTTCCGGGCGGCCCGCGCCGCGGTAGGCATCCACCGGCGAGGTGTTGGTGAACACGGCGCGCACCTCGGCGTAGATGGCCGGCGTGGTGTACTGCCCGGCCAGCAGCGTGGCATACAGGATGGTGGGCACGCTGGACGCGAAGGTCGACAGGTAGGCGCCCATATTGGCGGTGGTGTGCACCCGCATCGCCAGGAACTTGCCGTCGGCGTCGAGCGCCAGCTCGGCCCTGGTGACGTGGTCGCGCCCGTGCGCATCGGTCAGGAAGGATTCCGAGCGTTCGGCGGTCCACTTGATCGGGCGCTTGACCTTCTTCGAAGCCCAGGTGAGCGCCACGTCTTCCGCGTACAGGAAGATCTTGGAGCCGAAGCCGCCGCCCACGTCCGGCGCGATGATGCGCAGCCGCGACTCGGGCAGGCCCAGTACGAAGGCGCCCATCAGCAGGCGTTCCACGTGCGGGTTCTGGTTCGATACGTAGACCGTGTAGCTGTCGTCCTGCCGGGTATAGCTGGCATTGACGGCGCGCGGCTCGATCGCGTTGGGGATCAGGCGGTTGTTGATGATATCCAGCGTGGTCACGTGCGCCGCCTTGGCAAAGGCGGCATCGGTGGCGGCGCGGTCGCCGTGGCCCCAGACGTAGCTGGTGTTCTCCGGCACTTCGTCGTGTACCAGCGTGCTGGCGGAGGCGGCCCGCGCGGTGTTCACCACGGCGGGCAGTTCCTCGTACTCCACGTCGATCTTCTCGGCGGCGTCCTTGGCCTGCTGCAACGTCTCGGCCACCACCAGCGCGACCTGGTCGCCCACGTGGCGGGCCTTGCCCTGCGCCAGCACCGGGTGCGGCGGCTCCTTCATCGGGCTGCCGTCGATGCTGTGGATCAGCCAGCCGCAGGGCAGGCCGCCGACCTTGTCGGCGGCGATGTCGTCGCCGGTGAAGATGGCGATCACGCCGGGCGAGGCCAGTGCCTCGGTCTTGTCGATCGAAGCGATGCGCGCATGCGCGTGCGGCGAGCGCAGGAAAAAGCCGTAGCTTTGCTGCGGCAGCACGACATCGTCGGTGTACTGGCCGATGCCGGTGAGGAAGCGATAGTCTTCCTTGCGCTTGACGGGGGCGCCGATCAGGTGCTGGTTTTCAGGTGCGTTCATGGCGGTCCCCCTTATTCGGCGCTGACGCCATGCATCGCGGCCTGGCCTTCCTGCACGGCGCGCACGATGTTGTGGTAACCGGTACAGCGGCACAGGTTGCCCTCGAGCTGTTCGCGGATGGCGGTGGCGTCGGCGTTGGGCTGGGCCTGGACCAGCGCGGTGGCGCTCATGACCATGCCAGGTGTGCAGAAGCCGCATTGCAGGCCATGGCAATTGCGAAAAGCTTCCTGCATGGGATGGAGCTGGCCTTCGGGGGCCAGCCCTTCGATGGTGGTGATCCTCGCACCATCCGCCTGCAGTGCCAGCACATTGCACGACTTGACCGCACGGCCATCCATATGGACGGTGCAGGCGCCGCACTGGGCGGTGTCGCAGCCTACATGGGTGCCGGTCAGGCGCAGCTGTTCGCGCAGGAACTGGACCAGAAGGGTGTTGGGTTCTACCTGGGCGTCGACGGCGCGGCCGTTGACGGTCAGGCGGACAGAAATCGCCATGCTTGTCTCCATGTGGGTGGACACGTGCATGACCAATCCATGAATCCCGAAAATGCGCGGGACTGGCCACGACGCTTTACTGCCGTTTGTTGGTGTGACGGCTATTTCGTGATGTTGGCACTGCGGTACTACGGTGCTGCGGGTGAGACCGGTAAGGCCAAGACGGCCGGGCCGCGAACCTTTGGGCGCAGCAGGCTCTATCAGTTAATCACAAATCGCCGGTACGTGCCATGCGGGTTGCCCCTCCGGCACCCGGCGCCGCCAGGGGCGCTGCTAGAATGGTTCGCCCCCGACCGCCAATCTGCACCGGCACCGATTCTCTCTATATGGAAGGCATCATCAACTGGCTGTTCGAAACCGCCGCCCTGCCCAAGGTAGGGCTGCCGGCCATCTTCGTGGTCAGCCTGGTGTCCGCCACCTTGCTGCCCCTGGGCTCGGAGCCCGCGGTGTTCGGCTATATCAAGCTCAATCCGCATATGTTCTGGCCCGCCATCATCGTGGCCACCGTCGGCAATACGGCGGGCGGCGCCATCGACTGGTGGTTGGGCTACGCGGCCAAGCTGGCGCTGGTACGCTACCGCAAGCGGCGCCAGCAGCGCCAGCACGAGGAAGAGCACGCCGAACATCGGAAGCATCCCCGCAAGCCGCGCAAGCCGGCGCTGGACGCGCGCTATTTCCGCTGGATGCGCCGGCTGGGGCCGCCGACCCTGCTTGCATCATGGTTACCTGGCATTGGAGATCCTTTGTGCACTTTGGCGGGCTGGCTCCGGCTCCCTTTCTGGCATAGCCTGATATATATGGCGATAGGCAAGTTTCTACGCTACCTTGCCATGACTTTCGCCCTGCTATGGATCCCCAACAGTTTCTGGCACGGCATCGCCACCGGCCTCAAAAGCCTGTTCTAGTACCGGCTGCGGGCACCGCGCACCGTGTGAAGCAACCCTTGCCCAAGCAAGGTTCTGCTATGTTGCAGTGCGGCGAAAGCAGGCATTGAAGTACAATTGCCCTTTAAAGACGATCCGGCGCACCGTCCCCGTGCGCTACAGGAAGCGGTCCCTCCCCATGAACGCCCCACTCGTGCTCGATGCCAAACTCGCCTCGCAGGATGCGCCCCCGCGCCTGCGTGAGATCCCTTATAACTACACGTCATTCTCGGATCGCGAGATTGTCATCCGGCTGCTAGGCGAGGAAGCCTGGCGCATCCTGCACGAGTTGCGAGGAGAACGCCGCACCGGCCGGTCGGCCCGCATGCTGTACGAAGTGCTGGGCGATATCTGGGTGGTGCGCCGCAATCCCTACCTGCAGGACGACCTGCTGGAGAATCCCAAGCGCCGCCAGATGCTGGTGACCGCGCTGCACCACCGGCTGTCCGAGGTGGAAAAGCGCCGTGCCGCCGACCGTGCCGAGCACGCCGAGCCGGCCGCCGAGGACCGCTCCCACCGGGTCGAACAGCTGGTCAGCTTCGCCAAGCAGGCGATCGAGGACTTCAAGCAGGAGTTCGCCGACGCCTACGACCTGCGCAAGCGCACCCAGCGCGTGCTGGGCCGGATCACGCAGAAGGACAACATCAAGTTCGACGGCCTGTCGCGCGTCTCGCATGTGACCGACGCGACCGACTGGCGCGTGGAATACCCCTTCGTGGTCCTGACCCCGGACACCGAGGAAGAGATCGCCGGCATGGTCAAGGGCTGTTTCGAGCTGGGCCTGACCATCATCCCGCGCGGAGGCGGCACCGGTTATACCGGCGGCGCCGTGCCGCTGACGCCGATGAGCGCCGTGATCAATACGGAGAAGCTCGAACAGCTCGGGCCGGTCGAGCAGACCGACCTGCCTGGCGTCTCGCACAAGGTCGCGACCATCTTCTCCGGGGCCGGCGTGGTGACGCGCCGCGTGGCGGATGCCGCCGACAAGGCAGGGCTGGTGTTCGCGGTCGACCCGACCTCGATCGATGCCTCCTGCATCGGCGGCAACGTGGCCATGAACGCCGGCGGCAAGAAGGCCGTGCTGTGGGGCACCGCGCTGGACAACCTGGCCTGGTGGCGCATGGTGGACCCGGAAGGCAACTGGCTGGAAGTCACGCGCCTGGACCACAACCTGGGCAAGATCCACGACGTGCCGGTCGCCACCTTCGAGCTGAAGTGGTCGGACGGCGACCGCGCGCCCGGCGAAAAGCCGCTGCGCACGGAAACCCTCGCCATCGAAGGGCGCAAGTTCCGCAAGGAAGGCCTGGGCAAGGACGTCACCGACAAGTTCCTGGCGGGCCTGCCCGGCATCCAGAAGGAAGGCTGCGACGGCATCATCACCAGCGCGCGCTGGATCCTGCACCGCATGCCGGCGCATGTGCGCACGGTCTGCCTGGAGTTCTTCGGCCAGGCGCGCGACGCCATTCCGAGCATCGTCGAGATCAAGGATTACCTCGACGCCGAAACGCGCACCCCTGGCGGCGCCGTCCTGGCGGGCCTGGAGCACCTGGACGAACGCTACCTGCGCGCGGTGGACTACGCCACCAAGAGCAAGCGCAATGCCTTCCCCAAGATGGTGCTGATCGGCGACATCGTCGGCGATGACCAGGACGCGGTAGCCCGCGCCACCTCGGAAGTCATCCGCATGGCCAACGGCAAGAGCGGCGAAGGCTTTATCGCGGTCAGCCCCGAGGCGCGCAAGAAGTTCTGGCTGGACCGCTCCCGCACCGCCGCAATCGCCAGGCACACCAACGCCTTCAAGATCAATGAAGACGTGGTGATCCCGCTGCCGCGCATGGGCGAGTACACCGACGGCATCGAACGCATCAATATCGAGCTGTCGATCAAGAACAAGCTCCAGTTGACCGATGCGCTGGAAGCCTTCTTCGCGCGCGGCAACCTGCCGCTGGGCCGCAGCGACGACGCCAACGAGATTCCCAGCGCCGAACTGCTGGAAGACCGCGTGCAGCACGCGCTGCAGCTGCTGCGCGAGATCCGCTCGCGCTGGACCTACCTGCAGAACCATCTCGACACGCCGCTGGCCATCGCCCGCGCCGCGCTGATCGGTCACGGGCTGGGCCTGCTCGGCCAGGCCTTCGAGGCCCGCCTCGAACTGCAGCCGGACGCCACCGTGTTCCACCTGCTGCAGGACCGCACCATCCGCGTGTCGTGGAAGAGCGAAGTGCGCGCCGAACTGCGCAATATCTTCAATGGCGGCGAGTTCAAGCCCATCCTCGAAGAAGCGCAGAAAATCCACAAGCAGGTGCTGCGCGGCCGCGTTTTCGTGGCGCTGCACATGCACGCCGGCGACGGCAACGTGCACACCAATATCCCGGTCAACTCCGACGACTACGACATGCTGCAGGACGCCCACCGCGCGGTGGCCCGCATCATGGCGCTGGCGCGTTCGCTCGACGGCGTGATTTCCGGCGAGCACGGCATCGGCATCACCAAGCTGGAGTTCCTGACCGAGGACGAGATCGGCGAGTTCCGCGAGTACAAGCAGCGCGTGGACCCGCAGGGCCGCTTCAACAAGGGCAAGCTGTTGCCCGGCGCCGACCTGCGCAATGCCTATACGCCGTCGTTCGGGCTGATGGGGCATGAGTCCATCATCATGCAGCAGAGCGATATCGGCGCCATTGCCGACAGCGTCAAGGACTGCCTGCGCTGCGGCAAGTGCAAGCCGGTGTGCGCCACCCACGTGCCGCGCGCCAACCTGTTGTACAGCCCGCGCAACAAGATCCTGGCGACCTCGCTGCTGATCGAGGCATTCCTGTACGAGGAACAGACCCGCCGCGGCATCTCCATCAAGCACTGGGACGAGTTCTCCGACGTGGCCGACCACTGCACGGTCTGCCACAAGTGCGTGACGCCGTGCCCGGTCAAGATCGACTTCGGCGACGTGTCGATGAATATGCGCAACCTGCTGCGCAAGATGGGGCAGAAGAAATTCAATCCCGGCACCGCCGCGTCGATGTTCTTCCTCAACGCCACCAACCCGCAGACCATCAACATGACCCGCAAGGTCATGATCGACTGGGGCTACAAGGTGCAGCGCCTGGGCAACGACGTGCTCAAGAAGTTCGCCCGGAAGCAGACCGCGCATCCCCCCGCCACGGTGGGCCGGGCGCCGGTGCAAGAGCAGGTGATCCACTTCATCAACAAGAAGATGCCGGGCAACCTGCCCAAGAAGACCGCGCGCGCGCTGCTCGATATCGAAGACAACGAGATCGTGCCGATCATCCGCGACCCGAAGCGGACCTCGGCCGAGACCGAGGCGGTGTTCTACTTCCCGGGCTGCGGCTCGGAGCGGCTGTTCTCGCAGGTCGGCCTCGCCACGCAAGCCATGCTGTGGCATGTGGGCGTGCAGACCGTGCTGCCGCCTGGCTACCTGTGCTGCGGCTACCCGCAGCGCGGCAATGGCCAGTACGACAAGGCCGAGAAGATGGTCACCGACAACCGGGTGCTGTTCCACCGGGTCGCCAACACGCTGAACTACCTCGATATCAAGACCGTGGTAGTGAGCTGCGGCACCTGCTACGACCAGCTTGCCGGGTATGAATTCGACAAGATCTTCCCGGGCTGCCGCATCATCGACATCCATGAATACCTGCTGGAGAAGGGCGTCAGGCTGGAGGGCGTGACCGGTACGCGCTACATGTACCACGACCCCTGCCACACCCCGATCAAGACCATGGACCCGACCAGGCTCGTCAACGAGCTGATGGGCGGCAACGAGGGCGGCAGCAGGATCGAGAAAAACGAGCGCTGCTGCGGCGAGTCCGGCACCCTGGCGGTGTCGCGTCCGGACGTCTCCACCCAGATCCGCTTCCGCAAGGAAGAGGAGATGACCAAGGGCGCGGACAAGCTGCGCACCGACGGTTTCGTGGGCGACGTCAAGATCCTGACCAGCTGCCCGTCCTGCCTGCAGGGTTTGTCGCGCTACAAGGAAGACGCCACGGTCACGGCGGACTACATCGTGGTGGAAATGGCCAGGCACCTGCTGGGCGAGAACTGGATGCCGGACTACGTGGCCAAAGCCAATTCGGGCGGCATCGAGCGGGTGCTGGTGTGATGTTGGGGGCGAGGGGAGCCAACCCCGGGCAGTGGGCCGACGCCTTCGGCATCCCGGGAGCGTTCGCATGAAGCTCGTCCCCAACTGCCCCCTGTGCGAAACCGACGGCGGCGAACTGGCCTGGCGCGGCGAGCGTGCCCGCGTCATCCTGGTCGAACACGAGCGCTTTCCGGGTTTCTGCCGGGTGGTCTGGAACGGCCACGTGGCCGAGCAGACCGACCTGTCCGAGGACGACCAGGCCTGGCTGATGCGCCTGGTAGCGCGCGTGGAGCGCGCGGTGCGCGAGACCATGTCGCCCGACAAGGTCAACCTGGCCGCCTTCGGCAATATGGTGCCGCACCTGCACTGGCATATCATTCCACGCTATCGCTGGGACACGCATTTTCCCGAAGCTGTCTGGGCCGCCCCGCAGCGCGAGCCCGATGCGGCGCGCCTGGCGGGGCTGGCACAGCGCCTGCCGGGATTGCGCGCGGCACTGGCGCGACTGGACGAGGTAAGCTGAAGCACGGCGCGGGCTGACGCAAGCCGCGCCTGCATGACTGCCGGTTTTTTTGAAATCCCGGAACCAGCCGGGCAGCGCCGTCTTCTAACACCCGTTGTCTTTATTCACACAAGAGCGGGGCCGGTGGATCAGCCATGGCCCGCCCGCGCGAAAGGTGCCATGTCCACACCGACTTCCGTTACCGTTCCAGGCCCGGCCGTGCCGGCCCGTGCCCTCAAGGTCCAGAGCCGCCTGCGGATGGCCGAGACCTGGGACCTGATCAAGCCCTACTGGAAATCCGAGGACCGCAAGGCCGGCCTCGGGCTGCTGGCCTTCGTGGTGGCGCTCAATCTCGGCATCGTTTATATCAATGTGCTGCTCAATGACTGGACCCGCGTGTTCTACAACGCGCTGGAGCAGCGCGATTTCGCCTCCTTCCAGACCCTGCTGATCCGCTTTTCCTGGATCGCCGGCTTCTTCATCGTGGCGGCCATCTCGCGCCAGTACTACACCATGATGCTGCAGATGCGCTGGCGGACGTGGATGACAGGGCGCTTCATGGACCACTGGCTCAATCATCAGGCGTACTACCGCATCGAGCAGACCCGTACCACCGACAACCCCGACCAGCGGCTGGCCGACGACCTGCGCTCGTTTACCGACGGCGCCCTGACGCTGTCGCTCGGGTTGCTCAATTCGGTGGTGACGCTGCTGTCGTTCGTCGGCATCCTGTGGGCAGTGTCCGGGCCGATCAGTTTCATGCTGGGCGGCAACGCGATCATTATTCCCGGCTATATGGTCTGGTTCGCCATCGGCTACGCGCTGATCGGGTCGCTGATCGCCCACGTGGTGGGCCGGCCGCTGATCGGGCTGAGCTACCAGCAGGAGCAGTACGAGGCGGACTTCCGCTTCACGCTGGTGCGCCTGCGCGAGAACAGCGAGCCCGTGGCGCTGTACCGGGGCGAACCCACCGAGCAGGCTGGCTTGCGCTCCCGTTTCGACCGCATTCGCGCCAACTGGAACCAGTTGATGCGTTATACGCGGCGCCTGACCTTCGTCAATTCCGGCTATAGCCAGTTCGCCATCATCTTCCCCCTGATCGTGGCCGCACCGCGCTACTTCGCCGGCAAGATGACGCTGGGCGGCCTGATGCAGGTGAGTTCGGCATTCGGCCAGGTGCAGGGGGCCCTGTCCTGGTTCGTCGATAACTACGCGACGCTGGTGGGCTGGAAGGCCGCGGCCAACCGGCTGATCGATTTCCGCGACGCCATCCGGGTGGCCGAGCGCCAGGACCAGGAGCACACCGGCGTGCGCGACATCGCGGTGGATCAGGCCGATACCGACGGCATCCGCATCGACACCCTCGCCTTGGCGTTGCCGGTGTGCACCGGGCAGGGCGGCGAGATCCTCCAGCGGCCGCTGGTGGCGGCGTTCTCGCTGGAGATCAGTGCCGGCGAACGCTGGCTGGTCAGCGGTCCCTCGGGCTGCGGCAAGAGCGTGCTGTTCCGCGCGCTGGCCGGCATCTGGCCCTATGGCAGCGGCACGGTAGCCATGCCGCGCGCGGCCCGCATGCTGTTCCTGCCGCAGCGCAGCTATTTGCCGATCGGCTCGCTGGCCGATGCGCTGGCCTATCCGGACGCCGGCACCGCGCACAGCCGCGAGACCCTGCAGCAGGTATTGCGCCAGGCCCGGCTCGGCGCCCTGACCGAGCAGCTCGATATGTTCGACAACTGGTCGCTGCGGCTGTCGCCGGGTGAGCAGCAGCGCCTTGCCTTTGCCCGGGCCCTGCTGCAAAAGCCCGACTATCTGTTCCTGGACGAGGCCACCAGCGCGCTCGACGAGGAAACCGAGAGCGAGATGTACCGCATCATGGTGGAATCCCTGCCCAGCGCGGCCATCGTCAGCATTGCCCACCGCAGCACGGTGGCCGCCTTCCACGATCGCCGCTTGCGCTATGTGGCCGCGGACGGAGCGCACTGGGTGGCAGACCAAGATGGGCAAGGCGAGGCGGCTGCGGTAAGCTATCGGGTCGTACACGAAGCGTGAAGGCGGGCGTGGCCGCAACCTGCGGCCCGCCAACAGCCAAGCGCCACCCATCATGGCCGGCCTCGAAAAAGATACTCCGCACCCCACCGCACTTACCGTGCACACCCAGTCGCGTGTGCTGGAGGTGGGCTTCGACAACGGTTCCAGCTTCCGGCTGCCCTTCGAATACCTGCGGGTCAACTCGCCCTCGGCCGAGGTGCAGGGCCACGGCCCGGGCCAGGAAGTGCTGCAGACCGGCAAGCGCGATGTCACCATCGCCGCGGTCGAGCCGGTCGGCAACTACGCCATCCTGATCCGGTTTTCCGACGGTCACGATACCGGCATCTATTCCTGGGAACTGCTTTACCGCCTGGGTGCGGAGCAGGACGCCATCTGGCAGGGCTACCTGCAGCGGCTGGAGGCGGCCGGGGTCGACCGCGACACCCCGATGGTGGCCGCCGGGGGCCATGCCTGCGGCAATCATTGAGCGCCCCGCGGGCCATTACTGAATTCTGGAGCGAGTCATGAGCGAAACCCACTTCGGGTTCGAAAAGGTCAGGGAAGAAGAGAAGGCCGGCAAGGTAGCCGAAGTCTTCCATTCGGTGGCCAACAAGTACGACGTCATGAACGACCTGATGTCCGGCGGCATGCACCGGCTGTGGAAGATGTTCACCATTGCCCAGGCCGGTGTGCGGCCGGGCTTCAAGGTGCTCGACATCGCCGGCGGCACCGGCGACCTGGCCAAGGCCTTCGCGCGCCAGGCCGGACCTGCGGGCGAAGTCTGGCTGACCGACATCAATGAGTCGATGCTCCGGGTTGGCCGCGACCGCCTGTTGAATAAAGGCATCGTCACCCCCACCTGTCTGTGTGATGCGGAGCATATTCCCTTTCCCGACAACTACTTCGACGTGGTTACCGTGTCCTTCGGGCTGCGCAACATGACCCACAAGGACGCGGCGCTGGCCGAGATGCGCCGGGTGATCAAGCCGGGCGGCAAGGTCATGGTGCTGGAGTTCTCCAAGGTGTGGAAGCCGCTGGAAAAAGCCTACGATTTGTATTCCCTGAAGTTCCTGCCTTGGCTGGGCCAGCGGGTAGTACAGGATTCCGATAGCTATCGCTATCTGGCTGAATCGATCAGAATGCATCCGGACCAGGTTTCACTTGTACGTCTTATGGAACATGCTGGCCTGGAGCGTGTCGAATACTTCAACCTGACTGCAGGAGTGGTGGCACTCCACGTCGGGCGAAAGTACTAGACTGATATACGCTCACTGAAAATGAGTGAACTTGACAGGGGAAGCACTGACATGTCGCAATTTCGCACAAAATTCATGGCAAGTGTGCTGGTCGGCACACTTGCCCTCGGCATGGCGCTGGACGCCAATGCCAAACGCCTTGGCGGGTCGCGCAGCATCGGCAAGCAATCGTCCGGTGTGACGCAGCGTCAACAGGCACCGGCACAGCAATCGCCGAACCAGACGCCGGCGCAGCAGCAACCGGCCCAGCAGGCCGCACCGGCCGGCGCTGCAGCCGGCGCAGCTGCCGCTGCCGCACCCAAGCGCAACTGGGGCGGCATGCTCGGCGGCATCGCCGCCGGCCTCGGCATCGGCTGGCTGCTGTCGCACTTCGGCCTGGGCGGCGCCGCCATGGGCTTCCTGTCGAACCTAATCCTGATCGCCCTGGTGGCCTTCGCCGCGATCTGGCTGATCCGCAAGTTCCGTGGCGGCGCGAGCCGTCCGCAGCAACCCGCCTACGCCGGCGCGGGTGCCGGTAGCGGCCTGGGTGGCGGCAGCAACGAACCGACGCTGCGCCAGCAAGTGCCTGCCGGCGCACCGAATCCCGTGATGCCCGCGCCTGGCGCCACCTACCAGGAGCAATCCGCCGCGCCGGTGATGGCCGGCGCCGCGGCTGCCGCCGTTGCTGCCCAGCCCTGGGGCGTGCCGGCCGACTTCGACACGGCAGCCTTCCTGCGCAACGCCAAGATTTACTATGTGCGTCTGCAAGCTGCCTGGGACGCCGGCAATCTCGAGGACATCCGCGAGTTCACCACGCCGGAAATGTTCGCCGAGATCAAGATGGACCTGTCCGAGCGCGGCACCGAGGTCAACAAGACCGACGTGGTCACGCTGGAAGCCGAACTGCTCGGTATCGAGGAGAGCCCGGCCCAGCATCTGGCCAGCGTGCGCTTCTCCGGCATGATCCGCGAAAAGGCTGGCGATTCCGCGCAGCCTTTCGCGGAGGTATGGAACCTGGCCAAGCCGGTGACTGGCAGCGGTGGCTGGCTGCTGGCCGGCATTCAGCAGGTTTCCTGATTGCACGGAGTGCCTTGCCGGCCGCTGCATGGCCGGCAGGTGGCATAGAATGGAGGCCCACGTCAAAACGTGGGCTTTTTTCGTCTGTGGGGTGGGGAGAAAGCGCAAAGGCTTCCGCTCTTTTTGCCTGCTGACGAGCTACACCCCGCGAGGTTTGAACGCCCCTTGGCTGGCTCTCCCGCTTACTGCCCTTGACTTTGCCGTCAGGCAGTCACGTTGATGTTGATTTTAAGACCGACCAACCACCAATACCTCCTGAAAGGCCCGCCCCCAGCCTCACCCACCCATGACCACCCTCCCCACCCTCCTGGCCAAGCCCCCCGTCACCGCCCTGAACCATCTCCTGGAACAGGAACCCTGGGCCACCTCCATGCTCCAGCCCTTCGCTGGCCGCGTCATCCGCTTCGACGCCGCCGCGTTCACGCTGGCATTGAAGGTGACGGAGCAAGGCCTGACTGAACTGGCGCGAGCGGAAGACATCCCGGCTGTCACACTGATCGTGCCGCTGCAGCAGTGGCCACTGGTGGCGTCGGACGTGGCAGGCGGCGGCCAGGCGGCGGCAATGAAGCACGTGCGCATCGAGGGCGATGCCGAGCTGGCCAACACGGTATCGACGCTGGCGCGCAGCCTGCGCTGGGATGCGGCCGAGGACCTGTCGCGCGCCTTGCGCGGTCTGCTGGGTGGTCCGGTCAGCGACAGCGTCGCGCAAAGCGTGGTGGACGGCGCGCAGCAGGTGCACGCGCAAGCCACAAGGCTGGGCCGTACGCTGGTGGAAAATGTGACCGAATACCTGCTGGACGAGCAGCCAACCCTGGTGCGGCATGTCGCGCTGGACGAGTTCAGCACCGGCGTGAGCGCGCTGCGCGATGGTCTGGCCCGGCTGGAAAAGCGGCTGGAAAAGCTGGAGAAGCTGGAGAAGCTGGAGCAACGCAGCCGGTCCGGACCCGGCGCGGCAGGCGGCTCCGGCACGCTGCCTTCCGCCCACCGCTGATCTCCGCACGCGACTGATCATCCGCCAGCCGCCACTGGCCAATTCGCACCGCCCCCAATACTGAAGAACCTGCATGACCCGCTTCCTGCGCCTTTGCAAGATCGTTTTCGTCATTCTCTACTACGGCCTCGACGAGCTCGTGCTGTCCGGTTTCAAGAGCCGCCGCATCCGTTTCCTGGTGCGCGTCATCACCATCGGCCGCAAGCTCGACATGCCGCGCGGCGAACGGCTGCGGCTGGCGCTGACGCGGCTCGGGCCGATTTTCGTCAAGTTCGGCCAGGTGCTGTCGACCCGGCGCGACCTGATGCCCGAGGATATTGCCGATGAGCTTGCCAAGCTGCAGGACCAGGTGCCGCCGTTCGACCCAGTGGTGGCCGTCAGGATCATCGAGCGTTCGCTCGGCCGACCGCTGGCCACGCTGTTCGAAAGCTTCGACCACAAGCCGGTGGCCAGTGCCTCGATCGCCCAGGTGCATTTCGCCACCTTGAAGGGTGGTCCCAGCGAGGGGCGCGAAGTGGCGGTGAAGGTCTTGCGCCCGGGCATGCTGCCGGTGATCGACAGCGACCTGGCGCTGATGCGCGACCTGGCTGCCTGGATGGAGCGCTTCTGGGCCGACGGCAAGCGCCTGAAGCCGCGCGAGGTGGTCGCCGAGTTCGATAAATACCTGCACGACGAACTCGACCTGATGATCGAGGCGGCCAACGCCAGCCAGCTGCGCCGCAATTTCGCCGATACCAAGCTGCTGCTGGTGCCCGAGGTGTTCTGGGACTTCTGCAGCAGCGAGGTCTTCGTGATGGAGCGCATGCACGGCATCCCCATCTCGCGCACCGAATCGCTCAGGGCGGCCGGCGTCGACATGCACCTGCTGGCCGAGGAGGGCGTGGAGATCTTCTTCACCCAGGTGTTCCGCGACGGCTTCTTCCATGCTGACATGCACCCGGGCAACATCCTGGTGTCGGTGGCGCCGCAGAGCTTTGGCCGCTATATCGCGCTGGACTTCGGCATCGTCGGCGCGCTGTCCGAGTTCGACAAGAATTACCTGGCGCAGAACTTCATCGCCTTCTTCCGGCGTGACTACCATCGCGTGGCCCTGCTGCATGTGGAATCCGGCTGGGTGCCGCCGACTACCCGGGTGGAGGAACTGGAAAGCGCGGTGCGCGCCTGCTGCGAGCCCTATTTCGACAAGCCGCTCAAGGAAATTTCGCTGGGACTGGTGCTGATGCGCCTGTTCCAGACCTCGCGCCGCTTCAATGTCGAGATCCAGCCGCAACTGGTGCTGTTGCAGAAGACCTTGCTGAATATCGAAGGGCTGGGGCGCCAGCTCGATCCGGACCTGGACCTGTGGAAGACCGCCAAGCCTTTCCTGGAAAAATGGATGCACGAGCAGGTGGGCTGGAAGGGCGCCTGGGAGCGGATCCAGGTGGAGGCGCCGCAATGGGCCAAGATGCTGCCCGACTTCCCGCGCCTGGCGCATCAGTTCCTGGAGCGCCGCGCGCTGATCGACAACAGCCACCAGGAGAAGCTGCTGACCGCCCTGATCACCGAGCAGCGCCGCACCAACCGCCTGATCGGTACGGCCTTGCTGCTGGTGGGCGGCTTTGTCGGCGGCATCGTGCTGACCGAATTGCTGGCCTGGGTGGGATACTGGTAGCCGGGTTTCGCGCTGACCGCATGGATGGACGAACGTTGAGACAGTCGAGGTGCAATTGACCAATGACCAATGACCAAATCCGATGACACCGCAGACAAGGCGGCTGCCACGCCAGCCTTCTCCACCCGCGACGCGGGGGATCCGGCCTTCTGGAATGAGCGTTTCGAGAAAGGGTTCATGCCGTGGGACCTGGGCGGCGTGCCAGCCGAATTCGAGGCTTTCGCCAGTGCGATGGCGCCTTGCCCGACGCTGGTTCCCGGCTGCGGCAACGGCTGGGAAGCGGGCTGGCTTCATGCTCGCGGCTGGCCAGTGACCGCCATCGACTTCTCGCCGGAGGCCGTCGCGAGCGCGCGGCGCGCGCTGGGGCCCGCCGGCGCCATCGTGCATGAGGCGGACTTCTTCGCGTTCGCGCCCGAGCCGGCCTGCCAGCTGATCTACGAACGGGCCTTCCTGTGCGCCCTGCCGCCAGCCCTGCGGCCGGCCTATGCCGAACGCGTGGCGCAGTTGCTGCCGCCGGGTGGCCTGCTGGCCGGCTACTTCTTCCTCGATGAAATGCGTGGCGGGCCGCCTTTCGCGATGCCCGAGGCGGAACTCGGCGCGCTGCTCGCGCCGGCGTTCGAACTGGTCGAGTCACGGCCCGCCACGGGCTCGCTGCCGGTGTTCGCCGGCCACGAGCATTGGCAGGTCTGGCGGCGCCGGGCCTAGGCGCCGCTTTCTTCCCTGGCCTGGCGCGCACGCGGGCGTTGTGCTTGTCGTGCTAGAGCGCCCGGCTGTCGCAAGCGGCACTTCACCTGTGGCGCCTGCGCTGCATCGCCCCGCCAATTTCCGCACGGCCGGGATTTTTCTTCGCCCCCGGGCGGGCGGCATCGCTATAATCCGCGTTTTGATTCGGCTACGACCGCAGGCTAGATCAGCCACCCATGCGGCCCCGACCGATGAATTGGACTCCGGGCAGGGCAGGGGAAATATCCCGCTCACCGGCAACCGGTTTTTCGCCGCAAGGGCATTCTTGGGATAGGCAGCAGCATGCTGATCTGGTTCGTCGTCATCTATTGGGTAATCTCTGTCGGCATCGGCCTGTGGGCCGCGCTGCGCGTGCGCAACGCCACCGACTTCGCGGTGGCCGGCCGCAGCCTGCCGTTCTATATCGTCACCGCCACCGTGTTCGCCACGTGGTTCGGCTCGGAGACGGTGCTGGGCATCCCCGCCGTCTTCCTCAAGGAAGGCCTGTCCGGGGTGGTGTCCGATCCCTTCGGTTCCTCGCTCTGCCTGATCCTGGTCGGCCTGTTCTTCGCACGTCCCCTGTACCGGATGAACCTGCTTACCATCGGCGATTACTACCATAACCGCTATGGCCGGCTGGCCGAGGTACTGACCACGCTGTGCATCGTGCTGTCCTACCTGGGCTGGGTCGCCGCGCAGATCAAGGCCCTCGGGCTGGTGTTCTTCACCGTCTCGGACGGCGCGCTGTCGCAGGAGACCGGCATGATGATCGGCGCCGCCAGCGTGCTGGTCTACACCCTGTTCGGCGGCATGTGGGCGGTGGCGGTGACCGACTTCCTGCAGATGATCATCATCGTGATCGGCATGCTGTATATCGGCTACGAGGTCAGCGGCCAGGCCGGCGGCGTGGCGGCGGTGGTGTCGCACGCGGCGGCGGCCGGCAAGTTCGAGTTCCTGCCCTCGCTGGACCTGGTCCAGATCATCGGCTTCGCGGCGGCGCTGTTTACCATGATGCTGGGGTCGATCCCGCAGCAGGACGTGTTCCAGCGCGTCACCTCGTCGCGCACCGAGAAGATTGCCGGGCGCGCCTCGGTGCTGGGGGGCGTGCTGTACTTCTGCTTTGCCTTTATCCCGATGTTCCTGGCCTATTCGGCCACCATGATCGATCCGGAAATGGTGCAGAAGTACATCAATACCGATTCGCAGCTGATCCTGCCCAAGCTGATCCTGGCCCACGCGCCCATGTTCGCCCAGGTGATGTTCTTCGGCGCGCTGCTGTCCGCCATCAAGAGCTGCGCCTCGGCGACGCTGCTGGCGCCTTCGGTCACCTTTGCCGAGAACATCCTGCGGCCTTATTTCCGCCATCTCGACGACCGCCGTTTCCTGCGCGTGATGCAGGCGGTGGTGCTGGTGTTCGCCGTGCTGGTGACGCTGTTCGCGCTGAACTCGCATCTTTCCATCTTCCATATGGTGGAAAATGCTTATAAGGTAACTTTGGTGTCGTCGTTCGTCCCGCTGGCCTTCGGCATGTTCTGGAAACCGGCGACACGCCAGGGCGGGCTGGCCTCCATTATTCTTGGCCTGGCGTCCTGGCTGTGCTGCGAGTTCGCTTTCGCCGACGCGGCGGTGCCGCCGCAGATGTTCGGTCTGCTGTTCTCCATCAGCGGCATGGTCTTCGGTTCGCTGCTGCCGCAGTGGATCGGCGATCATCCGCGGGTCAAGGAAGTGCATCTGGCCTGACCGGCGCGTGGCCGAGTGTGGCGCGCGTGCCTATGGCTGCATTTCCGGCCCTTTTTCCGCCGGCCCGGCATTCCCAGAACGGTTTATAATTCAAGGCTTTGCACCGCAAGGTGGCGCACGGGAGTGGCAACCTCCCCGTCGGCGCGACCCCGCGGTTCCCCCATTTTCCGTTCCAGAATCCTCGCGGAGAGCCACTATGCCGATCTATGCCTATCGTTGCGACGCCTGCGGCCACGGGCGCGATGTGCTGCAGAAAATGAGCGATGCACCGCTCACCGACTGCACATCCTGCGGCGCTACGGGCACGTTCAAGAAACAACTGACCGCCGCGGGCTTCCAGCTCAAGGGTTCGGGCTGGTATGCCACCGATTTCCGTGGCGGTAGCAGCGCCACCGCCCCGGCCGCCGACGGTGCGACTGCCGATAGCGGCAGCGCAGCCGCGGCCGCGCCGTCCTCCGGCGATTCGTCCGCCCCCGCCAGCACAGCCTCCACAAGCGCTGCCGGCGCTTGCGGCAGTGCTTGCGCCAGCCATTGAAAGCAGAACGCATCGTGGCAGCGAAGAAATCGTCCGCCCTCAAGACCTGGTTCCTGACCGGCCTGCTGGTGTTGGTGCCGCTGGGCATTACGCTCTGGGTGCTGAATCTCATCATCGGCACCATGGACCAGAGCCTGGCACTGTTGCCGGAAGCCTGGCAGCCGGTCCAACTGTTCAAGGTACGCATCCCGGGCCTGGGTGCCATCCTGACGCTGCTGTTCATCCTGCTGGTCGGGCTGCTGGCCCACAACTTCATCGGCCAGCGGCTGGTGCGGTGGTGGGAAGCGCTGTTGCGCCACATCCCGGTGGTGGGGCCGATCTATACCAGCGTCAAGCAGGTCTCCGACACGCTGCTGTCCTCGTCCGGCAATGCCTTTCGCAAGGCCTTGCTGGTGCAGTATCCGCGTGAGGGCTCGTGGACCATCGCCTTCCTGACCGGCCGGCCCGGCGGCGACGTGCAGAATCACTTGCAGGGCGAGTACGTCAGCGTCTATGTACCGACCACGCCCAATCCGACCTCGGGCTTCTTCCTGATGATGCCCAAGGCCGATACCATCGAACTCGACATGACCGTCGACGCGGCGCTGAAGTACATCGTCTCGATGGGCGTGGTGGCGCCCACCGAGCTGCCGCGCAAGAGCGGTCAGGTGCGCGCCGGCGATGCGGATTCCCAAGCCCTCGCCGAGTCCGCGGACTCCTCGCATTCAAATTGAGCGCGGCCGCATCGGCGGCCGCGTTATTCCTGGAATTCTCCTATGTCCTCCATGCGTACTCACTACTGCGGTCTCGTGACCGAACAACTGACGGGCCAGGAAGTGGCCCTGACCGGCTGGGTGCAGCGCCGCCGCGATCACGGTGGCGTGATCTTCATCGACCTGCGCGACCGCGAAGGACTGGTGCAGGTGGTGTGCGATCCCGATCGCCCCGAGATGTTCAAGGCCGCGGAAGAGATCCGCAACGAGTTCTGCATCCGCGTCACGGGCAAGGTCCGCGCCCGCCCTGCAGGCACCGAGAACGCCAACCTGACCTCCGGCAAGATYGAGGTGCTGTGCCATGAGCTGACCGTGCTCAACCCGTCGGTCACGCCCCCGTTCCAGCTCGACGACGACAACCTTTCCGAGACCACCCGCCTGACGCACCGCGTGCTGGACCTGCGCCGCCCGCAGATGCAGTACAACCTGCGCCTGCGCTACAAGGTGGCCATGGAAGTGCGCAAGTACCTGGACGCGCAAGGCTTCATCGACATCGAGACCCCGATGCTGGGCAAGAGCACGCCTGAAGGCGCGCGCGACTACCTGGTGCCCTCGCGGACCAATCCGGGCCACTTCTTCGCGCTGCCGCAGTCGCCGCAGATTTTCAAGCAGATGCTGATGGTGTCGGGCTTCGACCGCTACTACCAGATCACCAAGTGTTTCCGCGACGAGGACCTGCGCGCTGACCGTCAGCCGGAGTTCACGCAGATCGACTGCGAAACCTCGTTCCTGAACGAGCAGGAGATCCGCGACCTGTTCGAGGACATGATGCGCACGGTGTTCAAGAACGCCATCGGCGTCGACCTGGACGCCAGCTTCCCGGTGATGGAATTCCGCGAGGCCATGGCCCGCTTCGGTTCGGACAAGCCTGACCTGCGCGTCAACCTGGAATTCACCGAACTGACCGACGCCATGAAGGACGTCGACTTCAAGGTGTTCTCCGGCCCCGCCAACAGTGAGAACGGCCGCGTGGTCGGCCTGTGCGTGCCGGGCGGCGCCGCCATCTCGCGCAGCGAGATCGACGCTTACACCCAGTTCGTCGCCATCTACGGTGCCAAGGGCCTGGCCTGGATCAAGGTCAACGAAGTGGCCAAGGGCCGCGACGGCCTGCAATCGCCGATCGTCAAGAATCTGCACGACGCGGCCATTGCCGAGATCCTGAAGCGCACCGGCGCCAAGGACGGCGACATCATCTTCTTCGGCGCGGACAAGGCCAAGGTCGTCAACGACGCCATCGGCGGCCTGCGCCTGAAGATCGGCCACTCCGAGTTCGGCAAGACCCACGGCCTGTTCGAGGACGTGTGGAAGCCGCTGTGGGTGGTCGATTTCCCGATGTTCGAGTACGACGAAGACGATGCCCGCTGGGTTGCCATGCACCACCCGTTCACCAGCCCCAAGGACGAGCACCTGCAATACCTGGAGACGGATCCGGGCAAGTGCATTGCCAAGGCCTACGACATGGTCCTGAACGGTTGGGAAATGGGCGGTGGCTCGGTGCGGATCTTCCGCGAGGACGTGCAGAGCAAGGTGTTCCGCGCCCTGAAGATCGGCGAGGAAGAAGCACGTGCCAAGTTCGGCTACCTGCTGGACGCACTGCAGTACGGCGCGCCCCCGCACGGCGGCCTGGCCTTTGGCCTGGACCGCATCGTCACCATGATGGCCGGCGCCGATTCGATCCGCGACGTGATCGCCTTCCCGAAGACCCAGCGCGCGCAGGACTTGCTGACGCAGGCGCCGAGCACGGTGGATGAGAAGCAGCTGCGCGAGTTGCATATTCGACTGCGCGCTGCGGAGCAGAAGACCGCCTGAGCCGGTTTCTTGCCAGCTTGAAGAAGGGCCGCGCGCGAGCGCGGCCTTTTTGTTTTACGGGTGGCCTTGAACGCTCGCCGCGGTCCCTTGCGCGCGCCAAGTGTGCCACTCGGCACAGGGTCTGGTTTCCAATTGTTACATCGCGGAACGAAGCTCCCTCCCGTCCAGTCTTCTCCCTTTATAGCGCCAAGCCGCAAGCCCATTTCGAAGGCACGTCGGCCGCGCGGGAGAAATTTGCCGTGTCCCTCGATGTAGAACTGATTCGCCAGTTTTTACTGGCCCATGCCGAAACCATCGTCACCTGGCTGGTGGCCGGGCTGGTGATGATGCTGCTGGCGCGTTTCGAACTGCGGCGCGCGGTGCGCCGCTCGGCGGTGGCCATGTCGGAATCCGTGGCAACCACGGTGGCGGCTTGCGTGCCGGATATCGCGCATGCGGCGCAGACCGGCCATGGCGGCCATGGCGGCAATGGCGGCAATGGCGCCGTGCCGTTGCTGGAGCCGGTCGAGACACAGCGTGCCGAGGCCCTGCGCCGGGTGGCGCTGGATACAGTGGGCACTGTGATGGCGCGCGGACGCTGGCTGGAAGACCTGGGCAATCTGCGCCTGGCCGACGACGCCCTGGTGCAGGGCAGCCGCGCCGGCGGCGCGGACCCGCTGCTTGTCGTCGCGCCTCAGCCGGTGGTACAGGCTTACCTGACAGCCCAGCGGACCTTCGGCGAGCACGCGGCGCGCTTGCGCGATGAGCGGCGCGAGGCCCTGCGCCTCCAGGACGGGCTGCAGGCACTGGTGGCGGAGGCCACGCATATCGAGCAGGAAACCGGCAGCATCGTGATGCGCTTCGAACAAGTCAACGCGCAAGCGGCCCAGGGCGTGGAAGGGAGCGATTACCAGCGCTTCCTGATCCAGAAGTACAACGCGCTCGGCGTGCGCGAAAAGGAGATCGCGCAGGAACGTGCGCAGTTGCAGGCGCAGGTCCGGGAATGCGCCGACCGCCTTGCCGCGCATGCGCACGCGGCCTCGCGCGAGTACACCGAGGCGCTCACGCCGCTGATGCAGCAACTGCGTGCCGCCTGGGGCCATGGCGACTCTCCCGGCGTCTTCGAGACCTGGCTGCGCGAGGCGCCGGTGCAATCCAGCGTGCACGCTGCCTGAGTGTCGTTTCGGCGCCGGCAACCGCGGAAGGCGTCGCCAGAACCCAGCCGAACCGAAGCCGCCCCAATCATCATGCATGCAGGCCGCGAGACCGTGCCGCCGACCATGTTTCCCATGGCGGCCGGGCACATCTGCGGTAAGCTTGGGGACGCCGTTTGTCCTATTCCCATGTCCTACAAAATTCCCGAATCCGTCCTGGTCGTGATCCACACGCCGGACCTGCAAGTGCTGTTGATTGAACGCGCCGACCGGCCGGGTTACTGGCAGTCCGTCACCGGGAGCCTGGACACGCCCGACGAGCCGCTGCCCCTGACGGCCGCTCGCGAGGTGGCCGAGGAAACCGGCATCATCGCCGCCGAGCACCGGCTGGACGACTGGCAGCACGCCATCGATTACGAAATCTACCCGCAGTGGCGCCACCGCTATGCGCCCGGCGTGACGCGCAATACCGAGCACTGGTTCGGCCTGCGGGTGGTGCGTCCGGTGCCGGTGACGCTGGCGCCACGCGAGCACTTGCAATACCAATGGCTGCCGTGGCGCGAGGCCGCCGCGCTCTGCTTCTCGTCGAGCAATGCCGAGGCGGTGCTGCAACTGGACTGGCGCGTGCAGGGACAGCGCTCGGCCTGCGGAGCCGGCTCATGAGATTGCGCGTCGTTACCTACAACATCCACAAGGGCGTGACCGGGATCAAGGGCACGTCGCGCATCCATAACGTGCGCGACGGCTTGCACGTTGTCAATGCCGACATCGTCTTCCTGCAGGAAGTGCAGGACCGCAATGACCGCCTGGTGGCAGCCGCCTTGTTCGACCCGGACTATACCCAGCTCAACTACCTGGCCACCGATGCCTATCCGCATTCGGTGTATGGGCGCAACGCGGTGTACGACCACGGGCATCACGGCAATGCCATCCTCTCGCGCCATCCGATCCTGATGTCGGAAAACCTCGACATCTCCGATCACCGCTTCGAGCAGCGCGGCCTGCTGCACGCGGTGGCCGATATGAACGGCGTCGAGGCCCACCTGATCTGCGTGCATTTCGGGTTATTCGCGCGCAGCCGGGCGCGGCAGGCCGATGCGCTGGTCAAGCGCGTGTGCGACGTGGTGCCGGCCGACGCGCCGCTGGTGATCGCCGGCGACTTCAACGACTGGAACCACCGCCTCGACAACCTGATCTGCAACACACTGGGGGCGACGGAAGTCTCACACGTGGGCGGCGCGCGACTGCACACTTTTCCCAGCCACATGCCGTGGTGGCAACTCGACCGCATCTATGTGCGTGGTTTCGAGATCGAGCGCGCCAGCGCGCTCACGGGCCGCGACTGGGCGCAGCGCTCGGACCACGTGCCGTTGATGGCCGAACTGGCCCGCATTTCCGTCCCGGAACGGCCGGTGGCCCGCAAGGTCAACGCCGATATATCTTCCTGAGCGCGGCGCCGGAACTGGAGCGCGGCCTGCGCAGCAACGTGGACCGCGTAGCGGCCACGTCGATCGCGTCGATCGCGTCTATCGCGTCTATCGCGCCTGGCGAGGCTGGCGAGGCTGGCGAGGCTGCGCCAGGTTGACGGCCAGCGCCGGCGTGAGTGCGAGCGCGCCATCGCGGACCAGTTGGCAGAGGGCGTCGAGGTCGGACAGGTCCAGCACAGGCAGGGTGGTGAGCGCGGCCACCGCGTCCGGCTTGTCGCTGGCAACGGCCACGATGCTTTGCACCTCGGGCCATAGCGGCGGCATGCCCAAGTCCGGCCGGAACACCTCCAGCTTGGGGAAATCGCTGCGCTTGTAGCCTTCCACCAGCACCAGGTCCGTGTCGGCTGGCAGCACGGCGAGCGCGTCGGCCAGTTCGGGCGAGGCCTCGGACTCGGGGTAGTGCCGCATCAACGTCAGGTGGCGCGCGCCCACCAGCACCACATTGGCGCAGCCGGCCTGGCGCATGCGCCACGAATCCTTGCCGGGGGTGTCGGGGTCGAAGCCGTGGTGGGTGTGCTTGACGCCTGCCACGCGCAGCCCGGCGGCGACGAAACGCGGGATCAATTGATCCAGCAGCGTGGTCTTGCCGCTGCCGGACGAGCCTGAGATGCCGAAGACCTTCACGATGTGCGGAATGAGGGGATAAAGCGCCGACGATAGCAGAAGAACGGCGGTAAAGGCCGGACCGGTGCGCCGCGAGCGTCGCCGGATGCACGCACAGGCCGGCGACGTGGCTGATAATGTGCCTCATGACGCTGAATCCGTTCCTACGCCAGCCATACGCGCCACATGTCGGCATCGCCGCTTCGCGCGCCGATGCCGACGATGCCGACGCATCGGCGACCCCGCACGCGCCACGGCATGCAGGCCCGCTGCGTTCCGAATGGCGCCGCGGCAAGCCCACGGGAGGCAACGCCGTCCGCTTGCTGCGCGGCGGCAAGGAATTTTTCCCGGCACTGATCGCCGCCATCGACCAGGCGGGGTTTTCGGTTTCGCTGGAAACCTACATCTATGCCGACGATGAGGTCGGCACGGCAGTGAGCGAGGCCCTGATCCGCGCCGCCAGTCGTGGCGTGACCGTGCATCTGGTCGTGGATGGCTTCGGCGCCGGCGACATGCCGGCCGCGCTTGCCGAGCGTCTGCGCGAGGGCGGGGTATGCCTYAGGATATTCCGTCCCTTGCACGGCTTCAGCCTGGCGCGGCGCAACCTGCGCAGGCTGCACCGGAAGCTGGCGGTGATCGACCAGCAGATCGGCTTCGTCGGCGGCATCAATATCATCGACGACCACAACCACGGGCCGTTCGAGAGCGAGGGGCTGGGCCCGCGCTATGACTTCGCCGTGGAGGTGCGGGGCCCGCTGGTCAACCAGGTCGCGCTGAGCGCCGAACGCCTGTGGTGGCAGCTGTCCCTGCGCGGCGAGATGCGCAGCGTCGGCCTGGCGGGCGTGGCGGCGGAATTCCCGCTGATCACCGATCTGCCGCTGCCGCGCCAGGACCACGCCGGCGGCATGCGCGCCGCGCTGCTGCTGCGCGACAACCTGCGCAACCGCCGTGCCATCGAGCGCCAGTATCTGCAGGCGCTGGGCGGCGCGCGGCGGGAGGTCATCATCGCCAATGCGTATTTCCTGCCCGGGCACAAGATGCGCCGCGCCTTGCTGGCGTGCCGCAAGCGCGGCGTGCGCGTGCGGCTGCTGCTGCAGGGCATGGTCGAGTACCGCTTGCAGCACTACGCGACGCATGCGCTCTATGCGGCCTTGCTCGACGCCGGCGTGGAGATCTACGAATACGCGGAGAGTTTCCTGCACGCCAAGGTGGCGGTGGTCGACGATGCCTGGGCCACGGTCGGCTCCAGCAATATGGATCCGTTCAGCCTGCTGCTGGCGCGCGAGGCCAATGTGGTGGTCTACGATGGCGGCTTTTGCGCCGAACTGCGCCAGGAACTGGAGCTTGCCATTGCCTCGCGCAGCAAGGAGGTCAAGGCCGCCACCCATGCGCGGCGCTCGGCGTTGCGCCGGATGGGGAGCTGGGCCGCGTACATGGTGATGCGCGTGGGCGTGATCATCGCGGGCGTGACAGGGCGCTACTGACCGCGGGACAATGCGCCGGGGCGCGCGGCCATGCTGCTATGCGGCACGAGAGGCGGAAAATATCGCTGTCGCGCTGCGCGGTGGCATGTTGCAGCGCAAGAGGCGCGGCCACCGCGTTTAGAAACCCCGATCTAATAAAAAGCTTGCTGCCGGCGGTCGTCATCACAATAATCTGAACGATCGTTCTTTTTTGACTTAGACTGCGTGAATTCGCGTCTGCCGGGTGGTCACAGCAAGGCAGTCAGGCAGCGAAAAAGCATCAGGTCAGGGTCAAACGCCGCGCGATCAGGATCGCGCGGCGAAGAACGGAGAAAAAATCATGCGACACCATTCAGCTCGTCTCGAATCCGCCACATCCGCGTCCCCCGCGCCCATGCGCAAGGGGGAAATGACGCGCGTGGCGATTCTGGATGCCGCGCTGGAGCTGTCGTCCCGCGACGGGCTCGAAGGCTTGACCATCGGCTTGTTGGCGGAACGTATGCAGATGAGCAAAAGCGGCGTGTTCGCGCATTTCGGTTCGCGCGAGGATCTGCAGGTGGAAGTGGTGCGCGAGTACCACCGCCGATTCGAGCAGGAGGTGTTCTATCCTTCGCTGCACGAACCGCGCGGCTTGCCACGCCTGCAGTCCATGGTGCGCCGCTGGATGGAAAAGCGCATCCAGGAAGTGACCACGGGATGCATCTACATCAGCGGGGCCGTGGAGTACGACGACCGCGCGGAAAGCCCGGTGCGTGACGAACTCGTCAAGAGCGTCACCATCTGGCGCTCCGCGTTGCACCGTGCCATCGACCAGGCCAAGGACGAGGGGCACCTGCGCGCGGATTGCGATCCGCGCCTGATGCTGTTTGAAATGTACAGCCTTGAACTAGGCTTGCATCATGACGCCCGTTTCCTGCGCCTGCCCGCCAGTGCGGAGCTGGCCATGGTCGCGCTAAACAAGTTGATTCAGTCCTACCGTACCTGATGCCGCCGTGGCGTCCCGTGCCGGATCGTGCACGGGCGGCGTAGCGGCTTTGCAAACCTCCAAGGAGTCTTTGATGGGCCAGTACACCGCACCGTTGCGCGACATGCAGTTCGTGCTCCATGAATTGCTCGGCGTGGAAGCCGAACTCAAGGCGCTGCCGAAGCACGCCGACATCGACGCGGACACCATCAACCAGGTGCTCGAGGAAGCCGGCAAGTTCTGCTCCGAGGTGGTATTCCCGCTCAACCAGAGCGGCGACCGCGAAGGCTGCACCTACGTCGGCGACGGCGTGGTGACCGCGCCCAAGGGCTTCAAGGAAGCCTACCAGCAGTATGTGCAAGCCGGCTGGCCGGCACTGGGCTGCGACCCGGAATTCGGCGGCCAGGGCCTGCCCATCCTGGTCAACAACGCCTTGTACGAGATGCTGAACTCGGCCAACCAGGCGTGGACCATGTACCCCGGCCTGTCGCACGGCGCGTACGAAGCACTGCACGCGCACGGCACGCCCGAGCTGCAGAAGCTGTACCTGCCCAAGCTGGTGTCCGGCGAATGGACCGGCACCATGTGCCTCACCGAGCCGCATTGCGGCACCGACCTGGGCATCCTGCGCAGCAAGGCCGAGCCGCAGGGCGACGGCTCCTACAGCATCAGCGGCACCAAGATCTTTATCTCGGCCGGCGAGCACGATCTGTCCGCCAACATCATTCACCTGGTACTGGCGCGCCTGCCGGACGCGCCACAGGGCACCAAGGGCATCTCGCTGTTCGTGGTGCCGAAGTTCGTCCCCGATGCCAACGGCAACCCGGGCCAGCGCAACGGCATCAAGTGCGGCTCGATCGAGCACAAGATGGGCATCCACGGCAACGCCACCTGCGTGATGAACCTGGACGGCGCGCGCGGCTGGATGGTGGGCGAGCCCAACAAGGGCCTGAACGCCATGTTCGTGATGATGAACGCCGCCCGCCTGGGCGTGGGCATGCAGGGCCTGGGCCTGACCGAAGTGGCCTACCAGAACTCCCTGGCCTACGCCAAGGACCGCCTGCAGATGCGCGCGCTGACCGGCCCGAAGGCACCGGACAAGCCGGCTGACCCGATCATCGTGCACCCGGACGTGCGCCGCATGCTGCTGACGCAGAAGGCTTTCGCCGAAGGCGGCCGCGCGTTCAGCTACTGGACCGCGCTGCAGATCGACCGTGAGCTGTCGCATCCGGACGAAGCCGTGCGCAAGGAAGCGGGCGACCTAGTCGCGCTGCTGACGCCGGTGATCAAGGCCTTCCTGACCGACAACGCGTTCACTGCCACCAACGAAGGCATGCAGGTGTTCGGCGGCCACGGCTACATCGCCGAGTGGGGCATGGAGCAGTACGTGCGCGACGCGCGCATCAACATGATCTACGAAGGCACCAACACCATCCAGGCGCTGGACCTGCTGGGCCGCAAGATCCTGGGCGACATGGGCGCCAAGATGAAGGCCTTCGGCAAGATCGTGCAGGCGTTCGTCGAGGAAGAGGGCACCAACGAAGCCATGCAGGAGTTCGTCAATCCGTTGGCCGACCTGGGCGACAAGGTGCAGAAGCTCACCATGGAAATCGGCATGAAGGCCATGGCCAACCCCGACGAAGTCGGCGCTGCCGCGGTGCCTTACCTGCGCGTGGTGGGCCACCTGGTGTTCTCGTACTTCTGGGCCCGCATGGCCAGGATCGCGCTGGAGAAGGAAGCCGGCGGCGACAAGTTCTACACCACCAAGCTGGCTACCGCGCGCTTCTATTTTGCCAGGCTGCTGCCGGAGACCGCATCGCAGATCCGCATGGCGCGTGCCGGTTCGGCGACATTGATGGCGCTGGACGCGGATCTGTTCTGACGCAGCGGTTCTGACTTCATACGGTTGTCTTCGCGCTGGCGCCGTGCGCCGGCGCGCAGCCAACCCACCTCATCTCAACGCTCATTTTCCTGGGAGCGCGCATGTCCAATTTCATCGTCAAGAAGGTCGCGGTACTGGGCGCCGGCGTCATGGGCGCGCAGATCGCGGCCCACCTCGTCAATGCCCGCGTGCCTGTGGTCCTGTTCGACCTCCCCGCCAAGGAAGGCCCCAAGAACGGCATCTCGCTGGGTGCCATCGAGAACCTGAAGAAGCTCTCGCCGGCGCCGCTTAGCATCAAGGACGAAGCCGGCCTGATCCAGGCCGCCAACTACGAAGACGACCTCGCGCTGCTCAGGGAGTGCGACGTGGTGATCGAGGCAATTGCCGAGCGCATGGACTKGAAGCACGACCTGTACAAGAAGGTCGCGCCGCACCTGGCTTCGCACACCATCTTCGCCACCAACACCTCGGGCCTGTCGATCACCGCGCTATCGGATGGCTTCGATGCGGATCTGAAGTCGCGCTTCTGCGGCGTGCACTTCTTCAACCCGCCGCGCTACATGCACCTGGTGGAACTGATCCCGACCGCCACCACGCAGCCAGCGATCCTGGACCGGCTGGAAACCTTCCTGACCTCCACGCTCGGCAAGGGCGTGGTGCGGGCCAGGGATACGCCCAACTTCATCGCCAACCGTGTTGGCATCTTCTCGATCCTGGCGGTGTTCGCCGAGGCCGGGAAGTACGGCATCCCCTTTGACGTGGTCGATGACCTGACCGGCTCCAAGCTGGGCCGCGCCAAATCCGCCACCTTCCGCACCGCCGACGTGGTGGGCCTGGACACCATGGCCCATGTGATCAAGACCATGCAGGACACGCTGCAGGACGATCCGTTCGCGCCGGTGTACAAGACGCCCGCGGTGCTCAAGGGCCTGGTGGACGCAGGTGCGCTCGGCCAGAAGACCGGCGCCGGCTTTTACAGAAAGGAAGGCAAGGCGATCAAGGTGCTGGACCCGAAGACGGGCCAGTACGTCGAATCCGGCAAGAAGGCCGACGAGATCGTGGTGCGCATGCTGAAGAAGGAGCCGGCCGAACGCATCAAGCTGCTGCGCGAATCCAGCAACCCGCAGGCGCAGTTCCTGTGGGCGGTGTTCCGCGACGTATTCCATTACATCGGCGTCTACCTCGAGCAGATCGCCGGCTCGGCAGCCGACATTGACCTGGCGATCCGCTGGGGCTTCGGCTGGAATTCCGGTCCCTTCGAGGACTGGCAATCCGCAGGCTGGAAGCAGGTGGCCGAGTGGGTGAAGGAAGACATCGATGCAGGCAAGGCGTTGTCAAACGCAGCGCTGCCGGCGTGGGTGTTCGAAGGCCCGGTTGCAACGAACCAGGGCGTACATGGCGAGCAGGGTTCGTGGTCGCCGGCCGCGCAGGCGTTCGTGCAGCGCAACGCGCTGCCGGTGTACGAGCGCCAGGTGTTCCGCGCCGCGGTCAAGGGCACGGCGGCTGCCGACCCGCGCAAGGCCGGCCGCACCGTGGAAGAAAACGATGCCGTGCGCATCTGGGTGGGCGAAGGCCAGGACGATGTGCTGGTGGTCTCGTTCAAGAGCAAGATGAACACCATCGGGCCGGACGTGATCGACGGCCTGACGCGAGCCATCGACCTGGCGCAAGCCGGGTACAAGGGCCTGGTGGTATGGCAGCCCACCTCGCTGCGACTGGGCGCGCCGGGCGGTCCGTTCTCCGCGGGCGCCAACCTGGAAGCCGCGATGCCGGCCTTCATGATGGGCGGCGCCAAGGGCATCGAGCCCTTCGTCAAGAAGTTCCAGGACGGCATGATGCGCGTTAAGTACTCAGCCGTGCCGGTGGTGTCGGCGGCGTCCGGCATTGCGCTGGGCGGCGGCTGCGAACTCATGCTSCATTCGGCCARGCGYGTGGCCGCGCTGGAAACCTATATCGGCCTGGTGGAAGTGGGCGTGGGCCTGGTGCCGGCGGGCGGCGGCCTGAAGGAAGCCGCGCTGGCAGCAGCACGCGCGGCACAAGCCGCGGGCAGCACCAACTACCTGCAGTTCCTCACCAACCGCTTCCAGGCCGCGGCCATGGCCAAGGTCTCGGCTTCGGCGCTGGACGCGCAGAAGATGGGTTACCTGCAACCGTCGGACATCATCGTGTTCAACGTGCATGAGTTGCTTTATGTCGCCCGGAATGAAGTGCGCGCGCTGGCCAACGCCGGCTACCGCGCGCCGGTGCCGGGCACGCTGGTGCCGGTGGCGGGCCGTTCGGGCATTGCCACCATCAAGGCTTCGCTGGCCAATCTGCGCGACGGCGGCTTTATCTCCGCGCACGACTTCCTGATCGCCAGCCGCATTGCCGAGGTAGTGTGCGGCGGCGACGTGGAAGCCGGCTCGCTGGTCAGCGAGGAGTGGCTGCTGGCGCTGGAGCGCCAGGCCTTTGTCGACCTGCTCGGCACGGGCAAGACCCAGGAACGCATCATGGGCATGCTGCAGACCGGCAAGCCGGTGCGCAACTAAGGCAGGCGAGGAACCGACATCATGAAACAACTGCAAGACGCATACATCGTTGCCGCGACCCGCACGCCGATCGGCAAGGCCCCCAAGGGCGCGTACAAGAACACCCGTCCGGACGACCTGCTGGCCACCATCCTGCGTGCGGCCGTGGCGCAGGTGCCGAATCTCGATCCGAGGCTGATCGAAGACGCCATCGTGGGCTGCGCGATTCCCGAAGCCCAGCAAGGCTTGAACGTGGCACGTATCGGCGCGCTGCTGTCGGGCCTGCCGAACACCGTGGGCGGCATCACCGTCAACCGCTTCTGCGCCTCCGGCGTGTCGGCGGTGGCGATGGCGGCCGACCGCATCCGCGTGGGCGAGTCCGACGTGATGATCGCCGCCGGCGTGGAATCGATGAGCATGGTGCCGATGATGGGCAACTCGCCGTCGATGTCGCCGTCGATCTTCGAGCGCGACGAGAACATTGGCATTGCCTACGGCATGGGCCTGACCGCGGAGAAGGTCGCGCAGCAATGGCAGGTCAGCCGTGAAGACCAGGACGCCTTCTCGCTGGCCTCGCACCAGAAGGCCATCCGCGCGCAGCAGGCCGGCGAGTTCAAGGACGAGATCACCCCGGTGGACATCGTCGAGAAGTTCCCCAACCTGGCCAGCGGCCAGGTCGACGTGAAGACGCGCACGATCTCGCTCGACGAAGGCCCGCGTCCGCAGACCTCCATCGAAGGCCTGGGCAAGCTGCGCCCGGTGTTCGCCAACAAGGGCAGCGTCACCGCCGGCAACAGCTCGCAGACCTCCGACGGCGCCGGCGCGCTGATCCTGGTTTCGGAAAAGATCCTCAAGCAGTTCAACCTGGTGCCGCTGGCGCGCTTCGTGTCGTTCGCGGTGCGCGGCGTGCCGCCCGAGATCATGGGCATCGGCCCCAAGGAGGCGATTCCCGCGGCGCTGAAGGCAGCCGGCCTGACGCAGGACCAGATCGACTGGATCGAACTCAACGAAGCCTTCGCCGCGCAGTCGCTGGCGGTGATGCGCGACCTGCAGCTGGACCCGGCCAAGGTCAACCCGATGGGCGGCGCCATTGCCCTGGGCCACCCGCTGGGCGCCACCGGCGCGATCCGTTCGGCCACCGTGGTGCACGCGCTGCGCCGTAACAACCTGAAGTATGGCATGGTGACCATGTGCGTCGGTACGGGCATGGGCGCGGCAGGTATCTTCGAGCGCGTCTGAACGCGCCACAAAAAGCAAGCAACGTCACGACAGCGATACGGCTCGTTTGTCGACGTCTTGCTCCCCTCCTCCGCTGCGCTCGCTTGCGGGGAAGGGGCGGGGGAGAGGGCGGGCATCAGGAAAGCGCCGGCACCCTGACATCCCCCGACCCTCTATCAGGTGAAGAAAGCAGCGCCATGACAAGGAGACAGCTGCCGCCCCGACGCGGCCCACCTGACACGGAGGAGACAGCAACATGCAGGAGACAGTCATTCTGGCCGACGCCGCGTGCGATATGCCGCGCGCGCTGATGGCCGAACTCGGGATACACACGGTGCCGTTCCGCATCCGCGCGGGCGACCGCTTCGTGGCGGATGTGCGCGACGAGCCGGCGTTGCCGTCGCTATACGAGCAATACCTGGTCGGCAAGCAGGACCACTACGCCGAATCCATTCCGTTGCTCGAGCGCGAGATCGAAGACCATATGCTCAAGCATGTGGTGACTTCATGCGACCGCGCGCTGCTGCTCACCATCGCCAGCAGCCGCAGCAAGCTGTACGCGCATGCCAGCGGCGCGGTGGTCGGCACCGTGGCCAAGAGCTTCAAGCCGCGCAAGGACGCGGGCCGCACGGGACTGTTCGAACTGACGGTGATCGATACCGGCGCGATCGGTCCGGGCCAGGCGTTGATCGTGCGCGAGGCCGCCCGCATGCTCAATGGCGGCGCCGGCGCGCAGGCGGTGGTGGAGGCCGTCGAGACGCGTCTGCGCGACGCCGCGCACATGTTCCTGGTGCCCGACGAGTTGCTCTACATGTACACGCGCGCAAGGCACAAGGGTGAGAACAGCATCACCTGGGGCCGCTATATGCTCGGCAGCGCCTTCAATATCCGCCCCATCGTGCATATGCATCGCGGCCGGACCGAGCCGGCGGCCAAGGTACGCGGCGCGGACGAAGGCATGCGCCGGGTGATGGCGCACGCGGAGCAATGCATCCGCAGCGGGCGATTGCTGAGCCCGGCGGTGTCGCTGAGCTACGCGGGACCACCGGAGTTGATACAGGCCTTGCCGGCTTTCCAGTCGCTCGCGCGCACGGCGCGGCAGCATGACGTGGAACTGATGCTGGCGCCGATGAGCCTGACGGTGGCGCTCAACGTCGGAGCGAAGGCGTTCGGGATGAGCTACCTTTGCGAAGATCCGCCGCTGCTCGAATAGCCGGCTTATGTTCCCGTGCAGGGGAAGGCAGACAAGTCAACCAGGCAGTAAGGAGAAGACCATTTCATGAGCATCCTGACCACCCTCGAACAAGGCATCCTGACCATCGAGTTCGATCGTCTCGACAAGAAGAACGCCATCACCGCGGCGATGTACCAGGCCATGGCCGATACGCTGCGCGCCGCCGATAGCGACCCCGCCGTGCGCGTGATCGTGATCCGCGGCAAGCCGGAAGTGTTCACCGCGGGCAATGACCTTGAGGATTTCATGCAGCGCCCGCCCACTGCGGGCGAGGGCGATCACCCCCCGCCGGTGTTCCAGTTCCTGCAGCAGATCAGCCAGGCCAGCAAGCCGTTGGTGGCGGCGGTGAGCGGTCCGGCGGTCGGCGTGGGCACGACGATGCTGCTGCATTGCGACATGGTGTATGCCTCCGAGACAGCGAAGCTGTCGCTGCCGTTCGTGCAGTTGGGCCTGTGCCCCGAAGCGGCATCGAGCATGCTGTTGCCGCGCCTGCTGGGCCACCAGCGTGCTGCCGAGAAGCTGCTGCTGGGCGAGGCCTTCGGTGCGCAGGAAGCGCTGCAGATCGGCCTGGTCACGCGCGTGCTGCCGGTGGCGGAGTTGCACGAATTCGTGCTGCAACAGGCGCGCAAGCTGGCCGCGCTGCCGGCTTCGTCGCTGCGTGAGACCAAGCGGCTGATAAAGGGCAGCGACAAGGCTGCCGTGCAGGCGAAGATGGCGGAGGAGGGCGAAGTGTTCCGGCGCATGCTGCAGGCGCCGGAAGCCAGGGAAGCCTTCACGGCATTCTTCGAGAAGCGCCGCCCGGACTTCTCGCAGTTCAATTAATTAGTATCCTGAATCTGAAATTCGTTGAGAAAATAAGTGTGCCGAGAAGGCGTGCGAGCCTAGGAACGAAGCGCAGCAAGGCTGGAGCCTTGCGAGCATTTGTGACGACGGATCGCGCGTCTTCTCGGCACACTTATTCAACGAATTTGTGATTCAGGATACTAACAACGCGCGTCCTTTTCCTGCGGCAGCACGCGCGGTTGGCGCGAATCGTCCGTGGCGACATAGGTCAGGGTGGCTTCGGTCACCTTGACGATCTCGTGGCTGTGGCGCATGCGCTGCGCGTAGACCTCCACCGACACGGTGATCGAGGTACGGCCCGTCTTCTCGATATCGGCGTAGAAGCTCACCAGGTCGCCGACAAAGACCGGATGCTTGAACAGGAACGAGTTCACCGCCACGGTGGCCACGCGGCCCTGGGCGCGCTCCACCGCCGGGATCGAGCCGGCAATATCCACCTGGGCCATGATCCAGCCGCCGAAGACGTCGCCGTGCACATTGGCGTCCGCCGGCATGGGGACGACGCGCAAGGCGGGATTCTTGCCAGCGGGCAGGCAGGGGAGGACTTCGGCTTGATTCATGATCGCTTGATGCTGGATAGGGTTGGGGCGGGTAGCCAGGGCCGCGGCAGGGTGCCGGCGCGGCCAGGCGCTTGCCGGAGTGACCTTGCCGCCGCGCGGTCCGGGGCGTCGCGAAGGCTCCGTGACGAGGATAGGCGCTATGGCGCCGGCTAACAAAGCCGATCTCTGCCACAATCGCATATTCGAGCGAATTCTAACGTATGCGACGCTACTCCACGTCGGCCGAGCCGTCCCCCGCCCAGCCAAATTCCCTCTTCGGCAAGTCCAACGTTCCCCGCAGCGACTGGCAGACCGTGCGCAACCTGTTGCCCTATGTCTGGCACTACAAATGGCGCGTGATGCTGGCGCTGGTGTGCCTGGTGGCGGCCAAGGTGGCCAACCTGGGCGTGCCGGTGCTGATGAAGAAGCTGGTGGACAACATGAACGTGCCCGCCGGCAGCGCCACCGCGCTGCTGGTGGTGCCGGTCGGGCTGATCCTGGCCTATGGGGTCTTGCGGCTGTCGGGCACCTTGTTCACCGAGCTGCGCGAGATCCTGTTCTCCAAGGTCACGCAGAGCGCAGTGCGCGAGATCGCCTTGCAGGTGTTCCGCCACCTGCACGCGCTGTCGCTGCGCTTTCACCTGGAGCGGCAGACCGGCGGCATGAGCCGCGACATCGAGCGCGGCACGCGCGGTATCCAGTCGCTGATCTCGTACTCGCTCTACAGCATCCTGCCGACCCTGGTCGAGATGGGGCTGGTGATGGGCTTCTTCATCCTGCACTACGACATCTGGTTCGCCGCCATCACGGGCTGCGCGCTGGTGAGCTACATCATCTTCACCATCGTGGTGACCGAGTGGCGCACGCACTTCCGGCGCAAGATGAACGACCTGGATTCGCGCGCCAACCAGAAGGCGATCGACTCCCTGCTCAACTTCGAGACCGTCAAGTACTTCGGCAACGAAGAGTACGAGGCCGGCCGCTATGACGAGAACCTGCGCAAGTACCGCACCGCGGCGATCCGCTCGCAAAACTCGCTGTCGTTCCTGAACTTCGGCCAGCAGGCCATTATCGCCACCGGGCTGATCCTGATCCTGTGGCGTGCCACGGTGGGCGTGGCGGCCGGCAAGCTCACGCTGGGCGACCTGGTGCTGGTGAACACGCTGATGATCCAGCTGTACATTCCGCTGAACTTCCTCGGCGTGATCTACCGCGAGATCAAGCAGGCCACCACCGATATGGACCGCATGTTCGTGCTGCTGGGCACCAACCGCGAAGTCGCAGATGCGCCGGGCGCGGCTGCCTTGCGCGTGGGCGGCGCCGAGGTTCGCTTTGCCCATGTGGGCTTCGGCTACGAGAGCAACCGCGTGATCCTGGACGATGTGGACTTCACCATCGCCGCCGGCACCACCACCGCCGTGGTGGGCCACAGCGGCTCGGGCAAGTCCACGCTGGCGCGTCTGCTGTTCCGCTTCTACGACGTGAGCAGCGGCGGCATCGAGATCGACGGCCAGGATATCCGCTCGATCACGCAGGACAGCCTGCGCCGCGCCATCGGCATCGTGCCGCAGGACACCGTGCTGTTCAACGACAGCATCTACTACAACATCGCCTACGGCCGTCCCGACGCCAGCCGCGACGAGGTCATCGAGGCGGCGCGCGCGGCCCAGATCGACGCCTTCATCCGCGAGTTGCCGCAGGGCTACGACACGCCCGTGGGCGAGCGCGGCCTCAAGCTCTCGGGCGGCGAAAAGCAGCGCGTGGCGATCGCGCGCACGCTGCTGAAGAACCCGCCGATCCTGGTCTTCGACGAAGCCACCTCGGCGCTGGACTCGCGCACCGAACAGGCCATCCAGGCCGAGCTGATGCGGCTGGCGCAGAACCGCACCACGCTGCTGATCGCGCACCGGCTTTCCACCGTGGTGCATGCCGGCCAGATCCTGGTGATGGATCATGGCCGCATCGTCGAGCGCGGCACCCATGCCGACCTGATGCGGCTGGATGGCCGCTACGCCGAGATGTGGCGCATCCAGGCGCGCAGCGCGGCCGAGGGCGAGGCGCCGGTTGAAGATGCCTCGCTGGCCATCGAGGCAGGCGACGCCACGCAGGACGCCTGACCCGCGCTACCGGGTTCGATTGCACGGGCGCCCGGATAAATCGTTGGCAATTTTGCGCCGGCAATCGGCTCCGGCAGATCCGGTTGCGAAGATTTCAGCCAGCAATATTCCAGCCAACAATAGGTGATGTAATAGCCACCTACACGTAATGCAACGGCAACGCCGTCGTGTACTTGATCTGCTCCATCGCAAAGCTCGAACTCACGTCGGCCAGTTCGGCGCCCTGGATCAGCTTCTTGTACACGCCGTCATAGGCGGCGATATCCGGCACCACCACGCGCAGCAAGTAGTCGGTATCGCCCGCCATCCGGTAGAACTCCGTGACCTCGGGAATCGATGCGACAAGATCGTGGAAGGTCTTCAGCCACTTGACGCTATGCTGGCTGGTGCGAACCGAAACAAACACCGTCACCCCCACATTCAGCAGCACGGGATCCAGCAACGCCACGCGCTTGCGTATCACGCCGCTTTCCTCCAGCTTCTGCACACGCCGCCAGCATGGCGTGGACGTGAGCCCCACCCGCTCGCCCAGCTCGGCCACCGGCACGGTAGCGTCTTCCTGAAGTGCGGCAAGTATCTGGCGGTCGTAACGGTCCATGGCTGAATCCTGTAGCGCGCAGCGTGTTTCCAGTGGCTGGCCGCACGCCTCGCAAACTCAGGCCGCGTCTACCAGCAGGTTCACACCGCTGCGGATGTGTTCCTGGTCCACCCCGTAGATATGCAGCGACACTGCCACGTCGTCGCCGTCGTTGCCGAGCGCATGGATATGGCCCAACCCGGCCGGCACGCTGAAGGTATCTCCCGCCGTGCGCGTGATCTCGCCACACGGCCGCGCCTGCCGGTCCTGTGCGTCCCAGCGGTAGTGGCGCTCATGCAGCGTGCCGCGCAGCACCCGGTAGGCACACCAGGTCTGGTGCCCGTGCACCGGGCTGTGCTGGCCAGGCCGCCAGACGATCAGCATGGCGGAGTAGCGTGCCAGCGGATCGGCGTGCACCAGATGGCGCACATAGCCCTGGGCCGAGCCCTCGCGCAATGCTTCGGGCAGTAGCGCCAGCAGCCTGGCCGCATCCGGCAGGCCGGCCTCGATGCCTTGCGCCACCATGCGCGCGCTCGCGGCAAAGGCCGACGACATGCCGTCGGAGAACTGGGCGAAGAGGTCCGGCTGGCCATCGATCGCGTCGAGAGTGCCAAGGACGGTAGCGCGACGCGCATGGCTGGCTATATCGGCGGCGCTGGCTTGCTGGGTGGCCATGAGGGGCTCCTTGTTGGTCTGCGACCATCATAGCTTCCAGCCTCTAGCAAACGCGTGCGTTTTGTCGTGCAAATCTGACTCGAAGTGTAATCTGATTCCAATAAATAGCAAGATAGTGGAATTTCATTCCTGACGGTGGCGAAAACGCGGGAAGGCGGTGGATAATGCCGCCTCATGGAAATCAAGTGGCTTGAAGACTTCGTCAGCCTGGCAGAGACGCACAGCTTCTCGCGCTCCGCCGAGCAGCGTCATGTAACGCAGCCTGCGTTCTCGCGCCGGATCCAGTCGCTGGAGTCCTGGGTGGGCACGGAGCTGATCGACCGCTCCACCTATCCCACCAGCCTGACGCCGGCGGGCAAGGTGTTCTACGAGCAGGCGCTGGCCATGCTGGCCCAGGTCAGCGAAACCCGGGCGCTGATGCGCGGACAGCGCTCGGCCAATGCCCAGGTGCTGGAATTTGCCGTGCCGCATACGCTGTCGCTGACCTTCTTCCCGGAATGGCTCAAGGCGGTGGAGCGCGAGATCGGTACGCTGCCATGCCGCCTGCGCGCGCTCAACGTGCACGACGCGGTGCTGGCGCTGGTGGACGGAGGCTGCGACCTGGTGATGGTCTACCACCACGCCCGCCAGGCCATTCAGCTCGACCCGGCGCACTACGACATGCTGGTGCTCGGCACCGAGCGGCTGTCGCCCTACAGCGTGCCGGACGCCGCCGGCAAACCGCTGTACCGCCTGCCGGGAACCGACAAGAAGCCGGTGCCTTTCCTCAGCTACACGCCCAACGCCTTCCTTGGCCGCATGGTCGACATGCTGCTGTCGGAAACCACGGACGCGCTCAAGCTGGACAAATGCTACGAGACCGATATGGCGGAGGCGCTCAAGGTGATGGCGCTCGCCGGGCACGGCATGGCCTTCCTGCCGGAGAGCGCGGTGCGCGAGGAGCTGGCGCAGCACCGGCTGGTGCGGGCGGAGGCGGCACGCGGGGTGCCGCTGTCGATCGATATGGAAATCCGCCTTTACCGCGAGAAGCCGGGCGAAGCCATCAGCGAGCGGCGTAGCGCGCAGGTGCGCAGCAAACGCCAGCTGGTGGACCGCGTCTGGTCGTCGCTCGCGGCCCAGGGCCTGCCCGCGCAACCAGGCACCTGACGCCCCGCTTCTCCCGCGAAGGCAGGCACAACGCTGCCGACAAGGTTATGCAATCTGTGCATAACGGGATGATCAAACGGCATTGGCTTCGGCAGTGCCGCCTCCCCTAAGCTGGCGGCACCTTCACACCGGAACCAAACGATGTCTTCCGTAGCAGCGTTCAAGCCCGCCAGCCCGTCCCCCGCTTCGTCCCCCGCTTCGTCCCATATCCTGCCGTCCTACCTGAACCCCGAAGCGCTCGGGCCGTGGGGCATCTACCTGCAGCAGGTCGATCGCGTCACGCCCTACCTGGGTTCGCTGGCCCGCTGGGTCGAGACCCTGAAGCGCCCCAAGCGTGCGCTGGTGGTGGACGTGCCGATCGAGATGGACAACGGCACCATTGCCCACTTCGAAGGCTATCGCGTGCAGCACAACCTGTCGCGCGGCCCGGGCAAGGGCGGCGTGCGCTTCCACCAGGACGTGACCTTGTCCGAGGTGATGGCCCTGTCGGCCTGGATGTCGGTCAAGAACGCCGCGGTCAACGTGCCCTACGGCGGCGCCAAGGGCGGCATCCGTGTCGACCCGCGCTCCCTCTCGCGCTCGGAGCTGGAGCGCGTGACGCGCCGCTACACCAGCGAGATCAACATCATCATCGGGCCCAACAAGGACATCCCGGCGCCCGACGTCAACACCAACGAGCAGGTGATGGCGTGGATGATGGACACTTACTCCATGAATTCCGGCAGCACCTCCACCGGCGTGGTCACCGGCAAGCCGATCTCGCTGGGCGGCTCGCTGGGACGGCGCGAGGCAACCGGCCGCGGCGTCTTCGTGGTGGGCTCGGAAGCTGCCCGCAACCTGGGCCTGGAGATCAAGGGCGCGCGCGTGGTGGTGCAGGGCTTCGGCAATGTGGGCGCCGTGGCCGCCAAGCTGTTCCATGAGGCAGGCGCCAAGGTGGTGGCGGTGCAGGACCACCGCACCGCGCTGTACAACCCGGCTGGCCTGGACGTGCCCGCCATGATGGAATATGCCTCGCATAGCGGCACCATCGAAGGCTTCCAGGGCGAAACCATTTCCGCCGAGCAATTCTGGCAGGTGGATTGCGAAATCCTGATCCCGGCCGCGCTGGAAGGGCAGATCACCGCCCAGAACGCGCCCCACATCAAGGCACGCATGGTCATCGAAGGTGCGAACGGCCCGACCACGCCCGAGGCCGACGACATCCTGCGCGAGCGCAATATCCTGGTGGCGCCGGACGTCATCGCCAATGCCGGCGGCGTGACGGTTTCCTATTTCGAGTGGGTACAGGATTTTTCCAGCTTTTTCTGGACCGAAGAGGAAATCAACCAGCGCCTGGTACGAATCATGCAAGAGGCATTCCGTGCGATCTGGCAGGTCGCCCAGGACAATAAGGTTACCTTGCGCACGGCCGCGTTTATCGTGGCCTGCACGCGGATTCTGCAGGCGCGCGAAATGCGTGGCCTCTATCCCTGATGCCAGGCGCGGCTTGCGGACTTGGCATCGCCGAATAGCGATGCTGCAGTGCAGTAAGACGATTCAGCATTGGTAACGCGGCTGCCGGGTCTCCCGGCAGCCGCGTTGTCGTATGTGCTCGTCCTTTGTGCCGGAGAGTGCGAGAGAGTGCGCGAGAGTGCCGGAGGGGGTTCCGCGCCTGGCGCGGCATTGCGGAAGGGCGCCGCGGCACGGCGGAACCAGGGCCTTGCGGGAATGGATGGATGCCTTGGTTTATCCCGCAAACCATGCCTTGATTGGCGCTGTTAGGGGAAAAACCCGTTGTCTTGAGTGCTTGCGTGCGCAATACTATTTCGTCGGCGGGCTGTTTTTTGTTAGAGTCCCGCCTTTCTCTTCATGGTCAAGGAGATGTTTATGAATGTTGCCAAGTTGGCTTCCCTGATGATTGCTGCTGGCGTGCTGTGCGGAACCGCACAGGCGGCCGAGCAATTGACGGGCACGCTGCAGAAGATCAAAGACACCGGTGTGATTACGCTTGGCGTGCGCGAGTCGTCGATTCCGTTCAATTACAACCTCGGCGGCGTGCGCCAGGTCGGCTATTCCTACGACATCAACATCAAGATCGTGGAAGCCGTCAAGGATCAATTGAAGCTGCCTAACCTGCAGGTCAAGGAAATCCCGATTACCTCGCAGAACCGTATCACCCTGCTGCAGAACGGCACCATCGACATCGAGTGTGGTTCCACCACCAATAATCTCGAGCGCCAGAAGCAGGCATCGTTCACCACCAGCATCTTCATCATCGGCACCCGCATCATGGTGAAGAAGGATGGCGGCATCAAGGACTGGGCCGACCTGAAGGGCAAGAATGTGGTGACCACCGCCGGCACCACCTCGGAACGCCTGCTGCGCAAGATGAACGATGACCAGAAACTGGGCATGAACATCATCAGCACCAAGGACCATGGCCAGTCGTTCCTGACGCTGGAATCGGGCCGCGCCGTCGCCTTCATGATGGACGACGCGCTGCTGTACGGCGAGCGCGCCAAGGCCAAGAGCCCGGCCGACTGGATCGTGGTGGGCAAGCCGCAATCGCGCGAGTCTTATGGCTGCATGATCCGCAAGGACGATGCACCGTTCAAGAAGCTGGCCGACCATGTCATCACCGGCATGATGAAGGATGGCTCGATCAACACGCTGTACACCAAGTGGTTCCAGCAACCGGTTCCTCCCAAGGGCCTGAACCTGGACTTCCCGCTGTCGGAAGACATGAAGGCGCTGTTCAAGACGCCGAACGACAAGGCGCTTGACTGATACTGGGATTCCGGTTGTGTGAAACGGAAGGCATGTCCTTCCGTTTCTTTTTAGGACACATCATGAACTACAGTTGGCATTGGGGTGTATTCCTCGAGCAGGCGGCCCAGAACGAGACCTACCTGGACTGGATGATCTCCGGCCTGAAGGTCACCATTGCACTCGGCCTCACGTCGTGGATCATCGCGCTCGTCATCGGCTCGGTACTCGGCGTGCTGCGCACGGTGCCCAACAAGTGGCTGTCCGGCCTGGCCGCCACCTACGTCGAGATCTTCCGTAATATTCCGCTGCTGGTGCAGCTGTTCATCTGGTATTTCGTCATGCCCGAGCTGTTGCCCGGCGGCGAGACCATCAAGCAGATGAACCCCTTCGCCCAGCAGTTCCTGGCAGCCATGTTCTGCCTGGGCACCTTCACCGCGGCCCGGGTTTGCGAGCAGGTGCGCTCGGGGATCAACTCGCTGCCGCCCGGCCAGCGCAACGCCGGCCTGGCGATGGGCTTCACGCTGGCCCAGACTTACCGTTACGTGCTGCTGCCGATGTCGTTCCGCGTCATCGTGCCGCCGCTGACCTCCGAGTTCCTGAATATCTTCAAGAACTCCGCGGTGGCCTCGACCATCGGGCTGCTGGAGCTGGCCGCACAGGGGCGCCAGCTGGTGGACTACACGGCGCGCCCGTATGAGTCCTTCATTGCGGTGACGTTGATGTACGCGCTGATCAATATCATCGTCATGCTGATCATGCGCTGGGTCGAAGGACGCACCCGCGTGCCCGGCTTCATCGGCAGCAAGTAAGGGAACCCGTCATGGCATATTCATTCGATTTCAGCTCGATCAACCCGACCACGCTGGAAGTGCTGGGCGAGGGCATGCTGGTCTCGCTCAAGATCACCGTCACCGCGGTGGTGGTCGGCATCGTCTGGGGCACCATCCTGGCAATGATGCGGCTGTCTTCCGTCAAGCCGCTGAACTGGTTTGCGCAAGGCTATGTCACCATCTTCCGGTCGATCCCGCTGGTGATGGTGCTGCTGTGGTTCTTCCTGATCATCCCGCAGGTCCTGCAGAAGACGTTCAACCTGTCGCAGGCTTCGGACCTGCGCATGACCTCGGCGCTGATCGCCTTCGCCCTGTTCGAGGCGGCGTATTACTCCGAGATCATCCGCGCCGGTATCCAGAGCGTGTCGCGCGGGCAGATGTTCGCCGCGCAGGCCATGGGCATGACATACGGGCAGGCGATGCGGCTGGTGATCCTGCCGCAGGCCTTCCGCAACATGGTGCCGCTGCTGCTGACCCAGGGCATCATCCTGTTCCAGGATACGTCGCTGGTGTACGTGAGCGCGCTGGCGGACTTCTTTGGCCAGGCCTACGGCATCGGCGAGCGCGATGGCCGCATCGTGGAGATGCTGCTGTTTGCCGGCCTGGTGTATTTCCTAATCTGTTTCTCCGCATCGCTGCTGGTTAAGCGTTACCAGAAAAAGGTGGCCGTATGATCGAAATCAACAACGTCTCCAAGTGGTACGGCGCCTTCCAGGTGCTGACCGATTGCACCACCAAGGTCGCCAAGGGCGAGGTGGTGGTGGTGTGCGGCCCGTCGGGTTCCGGCAAGTCGACGCTGATCAAGACCGTCAATGCCCTCGAGCCGTTCCAGAAGGGCGACATCACGGTGGATGGCACCTCGGTGGGTTCGCCCAAGACCAACCTGCCGAAGCTGCGTTCGCGCGTGGGCATGGTGTTCCAGAACTTCGAGCTGTTTCCGCACCTGTCGATCACCGAGAACCTGACCATCGCGCAGATGAAGGTGCTCGGCCGCTCGAAGGAGGAAGCCACCGCCAAGGGCCTGAAGTACCTGGACCGGGTGGGCCTGAAGGCCCAGGCGGCCAAGTATCCGGGCCAGTTGTCCGGCGGCCAGCAGCAGCGCGTGGCGATTGCCCGCGCGCTGTCGATGGATCCGATCTGCATGCTGTTCGACGAACCGACCTCGGCCCTSGACCCGGAAATGGTCAATGAAGTGCTGGACGTGATGGTGCAGCTGGCGCAGGAAGGCATGACCATGATGTGCGTGACCCACGAAATGGGTTTCGCCCGCAAGGTCGCCAACCGCGTGATCTTCATGGACCAGGGCAAGATCGTCGAGGATTGCGAGAAGGAGCAGTTCTTCGGCAATCTGGAGGCGCGCTCCGAGCGTGCCCGCCAGTTCCTGTCGAAAATCCTGCATCACTGAGGCAGTCCGCCTTCGGGCGGCACGGTCTCTCCTCCGAGGCTGCCGGCGAATTCGCCGGCAGCATTCGTGTTCGGAGGACCTCACAGGTCAAGCCTGATGTTGCTGCTTCCCTACATTTGCTTTGAAAGCGGGTGCGAGCAGACCGGAGGCGGTCGAAACCATGCTCCCACGCCCTATTCAGGCGATCAGATCCTTCGGCTTTCTTGGGCGCCCACCCAGCCTGCCGTTCTGGCGTGCGGCCGATGCCTTGGCCTCGCTCGATACAGCGCCACCGCGCTTGCCCAACGCGGCCGCCATCCACCGCTTCGATCCGAGCAAGCCCTCGAGCAGCGCCGGCAAATACAGGTCGGCGTCCAGGTGCGGGAAATGGATGCCCAGACCCGATGGGCTGATTTCCGCGTCAGCGAGATCGGCCGGATGCGCGCGCTCGAGTCCCTGCGCATGCTTGGGCGAAAAAGCCAGCTCGAGCCCGGACGCCAGCGCGATCACGATACGGGCGACGCGTCGATCATAGCGTACCGACACGACCGCCGGAAAGTCGGCCTTCCTGGCGGCCCCCCGCTGATTCGCGGCGGCCAGCACGTCGTCAGTAATTTCCATGAATGCCTCTCCAGTCGCTGCACAGCGCCGCCAGGTTGGCGATCAGTTCGCCGGCAATCCGCGTCAGATCCTTGGCCGAAAACCCATAGTTTTCGCGTAACTCGGGTGGACCGCTCGGGCAATGCAGAATGGACACCGCCTCGCAGCCTTTGCCCATCACATGCACGTGGGCCGGACGATGGTCGTTGGGGTAGATCACCACGCGCAGGCCAAAAATCGACAGGACTGTCGGCATCGATTGTAGCAAACCTAAGCGGCTTGGGTTATTTAGTCCCATCGAATCATACAAGGCTCCGTCAGGCGCGACCAGGTGCGACAGGATGCCCCCAGCAGTCATCAGACGGAGCAAGCGCGGCGGCTAGCATGCCCGAACTTGTGGGAGAGAGATCGTGGCCATGAAAAAATGCCCCTGATCCGGTGACAGGGCATTCAGCACGCCTGGCGTCCCTTTTTCCATCCCGCGCGCCTGCGCTCAGGTGCAGGCGCTATTGGCCGCGTTCCTGGCCTGGATTTCCGGCGGGATCGGCACGGTCAGCATCATCACCGAGCGGCCTTCCTCGAACATCATCAGCTCGCCCGGGGCAAAGGCGGTCCAGGTCTCGTTGTCGGTCAGCGGCGCGGTGGCGATCACCGCCACGCGGTCGTCGGGCGTGGTGACCTGGGCGAAATCGATCGACAGGTCGGCGTCGATCAGGTGGGCGGTGGAGAATGGCCACTGGCGCACGATGTAGTACAGGCGAGTGGAGCAGTGGGCGAACAGCGCCTGCCCGTTGCACAGCAGGTAGTTGAATACGCCATGCAGCGTAATCTCGCGCGTGATGTCCGCCAGCGCGTGGCACAGCTCGTTGAGCGGCGGCTGCGAGCCGGGGAAGCGCTTGCGCAGCCCCTGCATCAGCGTGCAGAAGGCGAGTTCGCTATCGGTGTCGCCGACCGGCTGGTAGACCCCGGACAGGAAGGGCGAGAAATTCTTCAGGTCGCCGTTGTGGGCGAAGATCCAGTGCCGGCCCCACAGCTCGCGCATGAAGGGATGGCAGTTCTCCAGCAGCACCGTGCCCTGCGTCGCCTTGCGGATATGCGAGATGACGTTCTTGGACTTGATCGGATAGCGCTTGATCAGCTCGGCGACCGGCGAGGTGCCGGCGGACTGGTTGTCGATAAACAGGCGGCAGGCCTTGTCCTCGAAGAACGCCACGCCGAAACCGTCGGCATGGTGATCCGTGACGCCGCCGCGGGCGGCGAAGCCGGTAAAGGAGAACGTCACGTCGGTCGGCGTGGCGCAGTTCATGCCGAGCAGCTGGCACATGGCGGGCACCGGACCGGCAGCAGGCTGCCGGATTGCAATAGAATATTCCATTATCCGGCCTGCCCGGGTTATCTGCCAAGCGCATCGCGTCTTGCAGTGTGCGTTCCCCCGATTTCAATACCTGTTCAGCGGGTCTCCGAGACATGAATAAATACAAGATCGCAGTCATCCCCGGCGATGGCATCGGCACCGAAGTGATGCCCGAGGGCCTGCGGGTGATGGACGCCGCCGCGCGCCGGTTCGGCGTCGACATGCAATTCGATCACTTCGACTTCTCCAGCTGCGACTACTACGCCCGCCACGGCAAGATGTTGCCGGACGACTGGTTCGACACCCTGGTCAGGTACGATGCCATCTACTTCGGCGCGGTGGGCTGGCCCGACGCCGTGCCCGATCATGTCTCGCTGTGGGGCTCGCTGCTGCAATTCCGCCGCTCCTTCGACCAATACGTCAACCTGCGCCCGGTGCGGCTGATGCCCGGTATCCGCAGCCCGCTGGTGGACCGCAACGGCAATGCGCGCAAGCCCGGCGACATCGATTTCTACGTGGTGCGCGAAAACACCGAAGGCGAGTACTCCAGCATCGGCGGGCGCATGTTCCCCGGCACCGACCGCGAGGTGGTGATCCAGGAGACGGTGATGACCCGCACCGGCGTGGACCGCATCCTCAAATTCGCCTTCGAGCTGGCGCAAAAGCGGCCGGGCAAGCATCTGACCTCGGCCACCAAGTCCAACGGCATCTCCATCACCATGCCGTACTGGGACGAGCGCGTGGAGGCCATGGCCGCGAATTACCCCGGCGTGAAGGTCGACAAGTACCATATCGACATCCTGACCGCGCACTTCGTGCAGCATCCCGACTGGTTCGACGTGGTGGTTGCCAGCAACCTGTTCGGCGACATCCTGTCGGACCTGGGTCCGGCCTGCACCGGCACCATCGGCATCGCGCCCTCGGGCAATATCAATCCGGACCGTACCTTCCCCAGCCTGTTCGAGCCGGTGCACGGCTCCGCGCCGGACATCGCGGGGCGCGGGGTCGCCAACCCGATCGGCCAGATCTGGTGCGGCGCCATGATGCTGGAGCACCTGGGCCAGCCGGAAGCCGGCGCGGCCGTGCTCGGCGCCATCGAAAAAGTGCTGGCGGCGGGGCCGGAACACGCCCCGCTGACGCGCGATATCGGCGGCACGGCCGGTACGGCCGAGCTCGGACAAGCCATTGCGGAGGCCCTATGAGGCAGGCCACAGCAACGATTCCGGCCAGCGCTGCCGAAGCACGCGCCTTGCTGCTGGATACCTTCCACGCCGCCGTGGCGGCGGCCGATCCGCTGTGCATCGTGGCGGAGCACCTGCCGCCGCCGCAGCCGGGCGGCCGCACCCTGGTGGTTGGTGCCGGCAAGGCGGCGGCCTCGATGGCCCTGGCCGTGGAGCAAGCCTATGCGCGCCTTGACCCCAGCCATGCGATCGAAGGCCTGGTGGTCACGCGCTACGCCCATGGCCTGCCGACCAAACACGTCCGCGTGATCGAGGCCGGCCATCCGGTGCCGGACGAGTCCGGTGAGCGCGCCGCCGCCGGGATCCTGGCGCGGGTCAGCGAACTGGGCCCGGACGACAGGCTGGTCGTGCTGGTATCGGGCGGCGGTTCCAGCCTGCTGTCGCTGCCCGCCGAAGGCATTGCCATGGCCGATCTCAAGGCAACGACGAAAGAACTGCTGCGCTGCGGCGCCCCCATCACGGATATGAATATCGTGCGCAAGCACCTGTCGCGCATCCAGGGCGGACGCCTTGCCCAGGCCAGCCGCGCGCCAGTGACCACGCTGATCGTATCGGACGTGGCGGGGGATGACCCTAGCGCGATCGCTTCCGGCCCCACCGTGCCGGATCCGAGCACCTATGGGGATGCGCTGGCTATCCTGCGCCGCTACGGTGCGGTGGTGCCGCCGGTAGTGCAGGATTACCTCGAACGCGGCGCCCGCGGCGAAGTGGCGGAAACGCCCAAGCCCGGCGATCCGCTGTTCGCACGGGTCGAGAACCGCGTCATCGCCACCGCCCACGGCAGCCTGGTGGCGGCTGCGGATCACTTCCGCGCCCGGGGCATCCAGCCGGTGGTGCTGGGCGACACTGTGACCGGCGAAGCACAGGAAGTGGCGCGGGTCTACGCTGCGCTGGTGCGCGAGATTCGCGCGTACAATGCGCCGTTCGCGGCCCCGGTGGCGTTGATTTCCGGCGGTGAATGCACCGTCACGCTGCCGCAGGGCGGTGGCGCGGCGGCGGCAAAGCCCCGTGGCGGGCGTTGTTCGGAGTTCCTGCTTTCGCTGGCGCTTGAGCTGGACGGCGCGGACAATGTGTATGCCATCGCGGCCGACACCGACGGCATCGACGGCTCCGAGGACAATGCCGGCGCCTTGCTGGACCCGTCCACGCTGGCCCGTGCGCAGGCCGCCGGTGCCCCGGCACGGGCCCGGCTCGACGCGCACGACGCCTGGGGCTTCTTCGACGCCGCGGGCGATCTCGTGGTGACCGGTCCCACGCGCACCAATGTGAACGACTACCGCGCCATCCTGATTCTGTAATCTTCAAGCAAAGAGCCAGCCGCAACCGCCGGCTGGCTCCCCCCGAAAGCCATGACCCAGACCCTCACCATCACCCGCCCGGACGACTGGCACCTGCACCTGCGCGACGGCACCGCCCTGGCCGCCGTGCTGCCCGACACCGCCCGCCAGTTCTCCCGCGCCATCATCATGCCCAACCTGAAGCCGCCCGTGACCACGGTGGCGCAGGCCGCGGGCTATCGCGACCGCATCCTGGCGGCGCTGCCGGCGGGACTGGCGTTCGAGCCGCTGATGACGCTCTACCTGACCGACAAGACCAGCGCCGAGGAAATCGTTGCGGCCAAGGCCAGCGGCTTCGTGCATGGGGTCAAGCTGTATCCGGCGGGCGCCACCACCAATAGCGACGCCGGCGTGACCGACCTGCGCCACTGCGCCGCCGCGCTGGAAGCCATGCAGCGCGTGGGCATGCCGCTGCTGGTGCACGGCGAAGTGACCGACCCGGCGATCGACATCTTCGATCGCGAAGCGGTCTTCATCGACCAGGTGATGGCCCCGCTGCGCCGCGACTTCCCGGCCCTCAAGGTGGTGTTCGAGCACATCACCACCAGGGACGCCGCCGATTATGTGCGCGACGCCGAAGGCCCGGTCGCCGCCACCATCACCGCCCACCACCTGCTCTACAACCGCAACGCCATCTTCACCGGCGGCATCCGCCCGCACTACTACTGCCTGCCGGTGCTCAAGCGCGAAACCCACCGCGAGGCCCTGGTGGCCGCGGCGGTATCGGGCAGCCCGCGCTTTTTCCTCGGCACCGACAGCGCCCCGCACGCGCGCGGCCTGAAGGAGCACGCTTGCGGCTGCGCCGGTTGCTACACCGGGCTGCACGCCATGGAGCTGTATGCCGAGGCTTTCGAAGCTGCCGGCGCGCTGGACAAGCTGGAAGCCTTTGCCAGCTTCAACGGCCCGGCTTTCTACAACCTGCCGCGCAACAGCGGCACGCTGACCCTGAGCCGCGAGGACTGGGAACTGCCGGCCGAACTGCCCTTCGGCGATACCACCCTGGTACCGCTGCGCGGCGGCGAGACGCTGCGCTGGAAGGCTCGCTAAGCCGCGCTGGCGTAGTGGAAGTCAGCAAAAAGGGCCGGATTGTGCCAGTTTCGCATGATGCGGCAACCGGGACACGGCTGGCCGCTTCGGTGGCGGAAATCGACTGGGCGCAGCCCTGGTTCCGCCCGTTCGCCCCGTACGGCACGGCCCTCGCCGCGGCACTGCAGGGTGGCGCCGACTTGCGCGCCAGCCTCGGTGACATGGCCGCGCGGCTCGCCTTGCGCAACGCCTGCGGCGTGCCCTTGCGCTTCGTGCCGCAGGCCGAACTGCCAGCCGGCACCGCGTATGAGTCGCATATCTTCGCCACCGGCGCCGTGYCGACGCGTGACAACTTGCACGACTTCTTCAATGCGCTGGTCTGGCTGCATTTCCCCCGCTCCAAGCGGGTACTGAACCGGCTGCAGGCCCACGCCATCGCCGCGACGGGCGTGCAAAGCCGGCGCGGCAGCCTGCGCGACGCCGCTACCTTGTTCGACGAAAACGCCATCCTGTTCCTGAGTGCCGACAGCGGCCTGGAATCCGTGCTGCGTGGTTTTGGCTGGGAGCATCTGTTCGTGGCCCGGCGTTCGGTCTGGGTGGGTGGCGCAGAGACGGGCGGCGAGGGGGAGGGCGCCCGCTGCACCGTGGTGCCGTTCGGGCACGCCTTGCTGGAAAAACTGGTGCGGCCCTACAAAGCCCTGACCGCGCACGCCTGGCCGCTGGCTGTGCCGCCGGAAGCCGGCGCGGCGCTGCCGGGCTCGCTGGACGACGCCGTGTGCGCGTCGCTCGAGGCCGCCGAACTGCACAGCGGCCGCTTTGCGCCCCTGCCGGTGCTGGGCATTCCGGGCTGGTGCGAAGCCAATCGCGATCCGGCCTACTACGCGGATACCAGCGTGTTCCGCCGCGGACGCCGCGCCCAGGCCGCCTGGCGGGCAACACGCATGCGGGTGGCCGTTTCCCTGCCAATCGGTGTGAAATCGGTGTTAGACTGCGGGCCGCAAAGCAGGCCAGACAATCGCTGCTTGCACCCGCAAGGTGTGCAAGGGGAGGAAAGTCCGGACTCCACAGGGCAGGGTGTTGGCTAATGACCATCCACGGTAACGTGCGGAATAGGGCCACAGAGACGAGTCTTGCCATCGGGTTCGCCCGATGGGAAGGGTGAAACGCGGTAACCTCCACCCGGAGCAATCCCAAATAGGCAGGCATTGAGGCGGCCCGCTGAGCCTGCGGGTAGGGAGCTTGAGCCGGTCGGTAACGGCCGGCCTAGAGGAATGATTGTCACGTGCCGGCGACCGCAAGGAACCCGGTGCGCACAGAATCCGGCTTATCGGCCTGCTTTGCTTCTCGAATTTCCCGGCATGGCCAGCCGCCCATCCGCATGGGCGCGCACTGGCCGGGCCGGCTGTCCGGGGCTAGCGTACGGGGCTTACGCCTCGACGATTTCCATCGTGTGCGTGATTTCCGCCGTCTTGGCCAGCATGATCGAGGCCGAGCAATACTTGTCGTGCGACAGCTGGATGGCGCGCTCGACGGTGGCGGGGTTGAGGTTCTTGCCGCTGACCGTGAAATGGAAATTGATCCGGGTGAACACCTTCGGATCCTCGCCGGCGCGCTCGGCTTCCAGCTTCACGCTGCAGCCGCGCACGTCTTGCCTGCCGCGCTTCAGGATCAGCACCACGTCATAGGCGGTGCAACCCCCGGTTCCCAGCAGTACCATTTCCATCGGACGCGGCGCCAGGTTGTGGCCGCCGCCCTCGGGCGCGCCGTCCATGGCCACGATATGGCCGCTGCCCGTCTCGGCCACGAAGCTCATGCCGTCGGTGCCCATCCATGTCACTTTGCATTCCATTTTGTTCGTTCCTGTGTTCTGGTGAGTGCGCATTCAATCAAGAACACGCGATTTCAAAACTTGCTTTTTGAGTATAGGGCACTTGCAAGGAGGCGCCGCGGATCGGCCATTTTGCCGAAAACTGAAGCTTTCCTCTAAAATGACGGCACGGCGATAGTGCACTTTCATCCTAAGTGTCTGATTTTTAATCATAAAAAATCTCGCCAAATGTCACTGTCATTTTTTACAATGCGGGATGGCATTTCGCACTGCAAATTCCCTTGCGCTGCGAAGGCGCTCGTGTATAATTTCAATCATTGAACGACGGCGCACAAGGCGTCGCAGAGTGCGAAATCGAACCGCACCACGATGCAGCCCCGTCGATCTCCCAGTGTCTCCTCCACCTCCTCCTTTGGTGGATTCAAACCCAAGCTCAATAGCTTGGGTTTTTTTTATCCCGCGCCCGCGCGGAGCCCCTTCCAAGCGCCAGTCGAGTGCGTCATGTGCAGCTTTCGACAGCCGCGGGCGGGCAAGCCATGCGAACGGCGTCACCATCTTGGTGTCCTTCCCCAACTTTGCTTGTACATGTGCCGGAATCCGCAGTATACTCGTCGGCTTTTCCGTCATGCCCGCGGAGAAAGAATTCAGGGAGAGCCTGCATATACAAGCAGGAAGGTCAGATCCTAAGGGTCGACCGACGACGCAAGTCATGTTTCGGGCAGGTTCTACAAAGTCTCAGGAAAAATCATGAAGACCTTTTCCGCAAAGCCTGCAGAGGTTAAGCGCGACTGGTACGTGATTGACGCGACGGACAAAGTCCTCGGCCGTGTTGCCAGCGAAGTGGCACGCCGACTGCGCGGCAAGCACAAGCCGGAATTTACTCCGCACGTCGACACGGGTGATTACATCATCATCGTCAACGCAGCCAAGCTGCGTGTCACGGGTACCAAAGAAACCGACAAGAAGTATTATCGTCACTCGGGTTACCCGGGCGGCATTTACGAAACGACGTTTGGCAAGATGCAGCAGCGTTTCCCGGGCCGCGCCCTGGAAAAAGCTGTCAAGGGCATGTTGCCGAAGGGCCCGCTGGGCTATGCAATGATCAAGAAGCTGAAGGTTTACGCCGAAGCTGATCATCCGCATGAAGCGCAGCAGCCTAAGGCGCTGGAAATCTAAGGGGGCCATCCATGATCGGAAATTGGAATTACGGTACTGGCCGCCGCAAGAGCGCCGTGGCTCGCGTCTTCATCAAGTCGGGCAAGGGCGATATCATCGTCAACGGCAAGCCCATCAGTGAATATTTCGCTCGCGAAACCTCGCTGATGATCGTGCGCCAGCCGCTCGAACTGACCGCCAACGTAGAGACCTTTGATATCAAGGTCAACGTGACCGGCGGCGGTGAAACGGGTCAAGCCGGCGCAGTGCGCCATGGCATCACCCGTGCACTGATCGACTACGATGCCACCCTGAAGCCGACGCTGTCCAAGGCCGGTTTCGTCACGCGCGATGCACGTGAAGTGGAACGTAAGAAGGTTGGTTTCCACAAGGCGCGTCGTCGGAAGCAATTCTCGAAGCGTTAATGCCTGTTCGGCGGGTCCGGTGCAACCGGATCTGGCCGTACAAGAAAAAACCGCACGGTTCTCCGTGCGGTTTTTTTTCGGGGGCCGTGGATGGTCGCAAGAGGTGGGCGCCACCCTCAATGTCGGGTTTTAACCATGTTTTACAATTACTTTGCATCTAGACGGATACAATCCCTGCTCCCGCCGCCCGGAGAACTCGACCATGAGCCAATGGCCAGCTAACCCGCACCGCGCCAGCCAGTCTTCGCTGCGTGCCAGTGACGCATGAAGTACCGCTTGCTGCGTCCGCGCCGTGGCCCGCTATCCGCGCGCCTGGCGGTGCGTTCGCATCTGCCGTGGCCGTTGCGCGTACTGGCCGTGGCGCTGGTGGTGGTCGTCGCGGTGCTCGCCGCGGGGTGGGCGTATGACGCCGGCCGGCGCCTGACTGGCGCGGCGCCGGGCATGTCGGCGGAGAACGCGGCGCTGCGGCAGCAGGTGGCGACGATGGCGGTGCAGCAGGAGCGCTTGCAGGCGGTAGCCAATACCGCCGAGGCGCAATTGCAGATGGCGCGCGCTGCCCAGGAAGGCCTGGCCCGGCAGTTGAAGGCCGCAGAGGGCGAGGTCGCCCAGGCCAGGGAGGATCTGGCCTTTTTCGAAAGCCTGCTGCCGGCCAGCGGCAATACTTCCGGCGTCCGCGTTCGGAGTTTTCGTGTCAGTCTTGATGAAGCCGACGCACAGAAAATGCAATATCGCTTGCTGATAATGCAGGGCGGATCCAAGGCTTTTTCTTCCTTGCCGGAATTCCGGGGTGAGTTACAGTTGGTCGTCTCCCTGATGCGGAATGGCAAACCGGTCACTTTGAGCCTGCCCGAAGCCGGGGCCAGCTCGTTGCCCGGCTTGCGCCTGACGCATTACCAGCGGATCGAAGGCGCTTTCGCCCTGCCGCCCGGCGCCGCGGTGCGGGCAGTGACAGCACGAATATTGCAGGGCGGTCAGTTGCGCGCAACCGAAACGGCGATGCCTTGAGGCTTGCGCTGGGCCAGCAACGAGAAAAGGGACCTATGTTGTTTTCCAAGAAGAAGGGCCTGGCGATCGATACCCTGATCGGCCAGCACAGCGTGATCGAGGGCGACCTGACGTTCTCTGGCGGCCTGCGCCTGGACGGGCGGGTGCGTGGCAATGTGACGGCCGCCGCCGATCAGGCCAGCATGCTGGTCATCAGCGAAAAAGGCGTGGTGGACGGCGAAGTCCGGGTAGGCCACCTGATCCTCAACGGCACGGTCACCGGGCCGGTGCACGCCGCCGAGCTGCTGGAGCTGCAGCCGCATGCGCGTGTCCACGGCGAGGTACACTACGCCGCGCTGGAAATGCACCAGGGCGCGCTGGTCGAGGGCCGCCTGGTGCCGCTGGGCAACGGCGAACCCAAGGCTCCGCCCAACCTGGTCCTGGCATCTGGCGCGCAGGATTACGACTGATACCGCACTTGGTCCCCGTTGCGGAAGCAGAACCCCTTGAATTCGCGGGGTTTCGGCACGATCTTGCCAGAGCGCTTAAAATACAGGCGTATCTAAACAGGAGAACCCCATGAACGCAGTCGCAGAGGCACCCGTTACCGAGGACATGCCGGCCCCGTTCGTCTTTACCGACAGCGCTGCCGACAAGGTCAAGCAGTTGATCGAGGAAGAGGGCAATGCCGATCTGAAACTGCGCGTGTTCGTGCAGGGCGGCGGTTGTTCCGGCTTCCAGTACGGCTTCACCTTCGATGAGGAAGTGAACGAGGACGACACCACGCTGGACAAGAACGGTGTCACGTTGTTGATCGATTCGATGAGCTACCAGTACCTGGTGGGCGCGGAGATCGATTACAAGGAAGACATCAACGGCGCCCAGTTCGTGATCAAGAATCCCAACGCAAGCACCACCTGCGGTTGCGGCTCTTCGTTCTCGGTGTAAGGCTCGCCAGAGCGCCGCGGATTCTGTGGCAATAAAAAAGCGCACTTCGGTGCGCTTTTTTATTGCCCAAGGCCGCGGCCCGCTTACTGGTCCCGGCGCCAGACAACCGGAAACCAGTCCTCCCGCATCCGTTCGCCGCTGCGCTGCCCGATCCCCGGGAAGGGCGGCGAGGTGCGCCCCGGCCGCGCCAGGTAGCGCACATCGTCGCCCAGGAAACGGGCCGAGAAAGCGCGGCGCCGTCCCGTGCCGGTATTGCCGGCGGCGCCATGCACGGTGCGGAAGTCGAACACCACGGCATCGCCGGGCTCCAGTTCGGGGATCAGGATGGCGTGGCTGCCATCGTCCACGTCCGGCATTTCCATGAACTGGTCATCGCCGGCATAGAAATTCTCATTGCTGGCCCAGCGTTTCGGGCGCACCAGCTTGGGCCAGCGGTGCGAGCCCAGTACCACGCGCAAGGTATTGGCGGTGGTGACCGGGTCCAGCGGGATCCAGTAGCTCGCGGTCTGCAATCCATCCACGCAGTAATAGGGCAGGTCCTGGTGCCACGGCGTGGGCTTTGCCGTGCCGGGCTCCTTGACCAGGATGTGTTCATGGAAAACCTGGACGGCCTCGGCCTGCATGATCTGCCCAGCGATGGCGGCGGCTGGGGAGCGCTCGATGAAATCGGTGAAAGGCGCGATACGTTGCCAGTTGCAGTAATCCTCGAAGAAGCGCCCGCGCTCGCCGGTGCCGACGTTTTCGATGGTGAAGGGGCCGGGCTTGGCCAGATTCTGCTCGAATCCTTCACGTAGCGAGGTCACCCAATCGGCAAAGGCGCCGCGCAGCACCAGGGCACCGTCGCGTTGGTAGGTTTCGATGTCGGCTGCGGTGATGTGCATGTGGATCCCATGTGGATGGCTGGTGTCGGGACGAGTATCGGGGCTGGCAGGCAATAGGAAAAGAATATATTTCCTATGCTGTAGTATAGGAAATCATGATCGCCTTCTCCTTCCGCCAGCTTGAGTACTTCGTCGCTGCCGCCGAGCACGGCAGCATCAGCGCCGCGGCGCGCGCCCGTCACGTGTCGCAGCCCTCGGTGTCGCAGGCGGTGGCCCAGCTCGAAGAGGTGCTGGGCGAAACCTTGTTCCGCCGCCAGGTAAGCCGCGGGCTGGAGTTGACGCCGGCGGGACAGCGCCTGCTAGGGCGCGCGCGCGACATCCTGGCGCTGGCAGCCGGGCTGGGCACCGATGGCGGCGGCCAGGCGCAGGCGCGTGGCTTGAGCGGGCAACTTTCGCTGACGTGTTTCCAGGATCTCGGCGCTTACTACGCCCCCCGGTTGCTGGCTGGCTTTCGACGGATGCATCCGCTCGTTGCCGTGACCCTGTTCGAGGCCGACCTTGCCACCGTGCATCGCACGCTGAGCGCCGGCAAGGCGGAACTGGCGCTGACCTACGACCTCGGCTTCGACCAGCGCATTCCCCGCTGGACGCTGGCGCGGCTGGAGCCTTATGCGCTGCTGCCGGCCGGCCACGCGCTGGCCGGGCAGCCGAGCGTGAGCCTGAAGGACCTGGCTGGCGAGCGGCTGATCCTGGAGGACATCGCGCAGACACGCGAGTACTTCCTCTCGCTGTTCTGGGCGCATGGCCTGCGGCCGCAACTGCACCAGTACACGCAGACCTTCGAGATGCAGCGCGGCCTGGTGGCGCATGGCTACGGCGTGGCCCTGTCGTGCACGCGGCCGGCGGGCGATCACAGCTACGACGGCGAGCCCATCGTCTGCCTGCCGCTGCGCGAAGCCGTGACGCCCCAGCGCGTGGTGCTGGCGCGGTCTCCGGCAATGCGGCCTTCGCCGGTCGCCGAGACGTTTATCCAGTGGGTTTGCGAGGCAGGGCACGCCGAGCCGGCATAGCAGCAGCGGCGCGGGGAAGCCCGCGTGCTATCGAGGGTAAAGCGCGCCCAGCACGCGCGGACCGGCCGCGCCGGTCACGGTAGGCACATTGCCCGGGGCGCGCCGCAGCATCTGGCGCGCCAGCCAGGCAAAGGCAATGCCTTCCACCTGCGATACGGGCACACCCAGGTCATCCGAGCTTTGCACCGTCACGCCGGGCAGCGCCTGCGCCAGCAGCGCCATCACCAGGCCGTTGCGGGCGCCGCCGCCGCAAACAATCAGGCGCGCGGCATCGGGCGCATGCGCGCGGACATCGCGGACGATGGCCTCGGCCGTCAGCGCGGCCAGGGTGGCCTGCACGTCGGCAGGATCGAGGGGCTGGCCGAGCCGGGCAAGATGACGCTCCAGCCAGGCGGGGTGAAAAAGGTCGCGGCCCGTGCTCTTGGGCGGGGCCACGCTGAAGTAAGGCTCGGCAAGCAGCTGCGCCAGCAGGGCCTGGTCGACCTTGCCGCTGGCTCCCCAGGCGCCGCCGGCATCGTAGGCCAGGCCTTGGTGCCGGTCGATCCAGTAGTCGAGCAGCACATTGCCCGGACCGCAGTCGAAGCCGGTGACCGGGCGTGCCGCGCCACTCTCGCCCGCGGCGGGCAGCACGCTGATATTGGAAATGCCGCCGATATTGCAGGCTACCCGCGTCTCGGCGGCGTCGCCGAACAGGGCCTGGTGCAAGGCCGGCACCAACGGCGCGCCCTGTCCGCCGGCGGCCACGTCGCGGCCGCGGAAATCGGCTACCACATCCATGCCGGCCAGTTCGGCCAGCAAAGCCGGATGCTGGCTCTGGCGGGTATAGCCGATGCCGTCGTAGAGGCCGGGCCGGTGGCGCACCGTCTGGCCGTGCGCGCCAATCGCGGCGATGGCAGCCGGTGCCAGGCCGGCCTCGCGCAGCAGCGTCGCCACGCAAGCGGCGTAGACGCGCGCCAGCCCGTTGGCCGCCAGCGCCTCCCGGTGGATTTCATTGTCGCCAGGCTGCTGCAGCGCCACGAAGGCTTCGCGCAGTTCGGCCGGGAAGGGCTGGTAGGCCGCCGCGAGCACCGTGGGACGCGGCCCCGCGAAGTCGACCAGCACGCCGTCCGCGCCGTCCATGCTGGTGCCGGACATGATGCCGATAAAGCAGTCTGGGGACGCGGTCTGCATGCTGGGGGCGGCTCGTTCAGTTGTTGGCGGAAGCCACGTTGTAGGTGCGCAGCGCGTTGATGCGGCTCAGCAGCTCGCTGGTATAGCTCAGGAACTGCTGGCGCACCGGGCCCGCCAGCGCGGGCGTGTCCAGCGCGGCGATGGCCAGCGGGTTCAGCGGCACGTCGTTGACACGGAACTCGTAGTGCAGGTGCGGGCCGGTGGCCCAGCCGGTCTGGCCCACGTAGCCAATGACTTGCCCTTGCGACACATGTTCTCCGCGCTTCATGCCGGCAAAGCCGGACAGGTGGGCGTAGTAGGTCGAGTAGCCGCTATGGTGCTTGAGGATGACGATATTGCCGTAGCCGTTCTGCTGGCCGGCAAATTCGACCTCGCCCTCGCCGGTAGCCATCACCTTGGTGCCGGTAGGCGCGGCAAAGTCCACACCTTTGTGTTGCGCCCATTGATGGTGCAGCGGATGGTCGCGCCCGCCGAAGCCCGACGATACACGCGAGAACTCCACCGGCGAGCGCAGGAACGGCCGCTTCATGCTGCGTCCGTCGAATGTGTAGTAAGCACCCTGGCCGCCGCCTTCCGGCGCGTACCAGAGCGCCTGGTGCAGCTGGTTGTTGTTGATCAGCTCGACCGCGACCACGCGGCCGTTGCGCACGAAGGCGCCGTCGCGGAAGCCGGCTTCGTAGACGATGCGGAAACGGTCGCCGCTGGTGATGTCGTGGTGGAAGTCGATCACGCCGGAGAAGATCGAGAGCATCTGCTGCACGATGTCGTCCGGTACCTTGGCCGCGTCCATGGCCTTGAAGAAGCCGCCCGTGGCGATGGCGCCGGACAGCATCTCGTATTGCAGTTCGTTTTTCACCAATTGCACGCGCGCCTTGTAGACCGGCTCGTCATTGCCGACGCGTTCGATCACCAGCTCGCGCGAGGCTTTTGCATCACCCCCGAGGTTGGCCTGGAGCGACACCAGCAGGTTGTTCTCGTCAACCTCGGCCTGCACGGTCTGGCCCGGATTGAGGTCGAACAGGCCGCGAGCGGTGCTGTTGCGGCGGATAAATTCCTGCGCATCGGGGTCGTCCACGCCGAGCCGCTTGAGCAGGCTGGCAATGGTGTCGCCGCGCTGCATGCGCTCCTCGCGCACGAAGGTGGCGTCGGTTTCGGTAAGCTGTTCGAGTTGCGCGCGCAAATCGGGCAGGCGTATCGCCTCACGGACACGCGGAGCCTGGGGGTCATCGAAGGCGCTACGGGGAGCCACGCCCATGGCGGCGGCCATGCCCAGCGTGAACACCGTGCCAACCGCTGCTGTCAACTGCTTGCGCCGGCGGGCGTGCAGGGCATTGGTCGGATCGACTAGAACCACCAGTTCACGCGCGAAAACTTCGCGGAGTCTGGACCACATCACGTAAAATTCACTCTTTGGTTCGGGCTRCGCTGCCGCGACGATTTGCCTCGTCTGCCTTCCTCCCCCGAGGTGCGGCGCCTGCCATATTGGTTTGCCGCCTAGAATGGCGGTTGGCTGACGGGATTTGCCCCCTCGGCACAAGAAGCGCGGATTATACCAAAAGCGGCCGCCGGCCGTTTTTGTGTCCCCGTTCGAATTTTCATGTTTTTCAAAGACTTACGTCATGACTGAAGTTTCCTCCGGCGCTGCCACCTCCTACCCCCTCACGCCCACCGTGATGCACGCCCTGGAGGTGTCCAAACGCGGTTGCGACGAATTGCTGGTCGAATCCGAATGGCTGGCCAAGCTCGCGCGCAGCGAGGCCACCGGTGTGCCGCTGCGCATCAAGCTGGGCCTGGACCCGACCGCGCCCGACATCCACATCGGCCACACGGTGGTGCTCAACAAGCTGCGCCAGCTGCAAGATCTGGGCCATCAGGTGATTTTCCTGATCGGCGATTTCACCTCCACCATCGGCGACCCGTCCGGGCGCAACGCTACGCGTCCTCCGCTCACGCGCGAGCAGATCGAGGCCAACGCCCAGACCTACTACCGCCAGGCCAGCCTGGTGCTCGATCCGGCCAGGACCGAGATCCGCTACAACAGCGAGTGGAGCGACCCGCTCGGCGCGCGCGGCATGATCCAGCTGGCTGCCAAATACACCGTGGCGCGGATGATGGAGCGCGACGACTTCACCAAGCGGTTCCGCACCGGGATTCCCATTTCGGTGCATGAATTCCTTTACCCTCTCATGCAGGGCTACGATTCGGTCGCGCTCAAGTCGGACCTGGAACTCGGCGGCACCGACCAGAAGTTCAACCTGCTGGTGGGCCGCGAGCTGCAGAAGGAGTACGGCCAGGAGCAGCAGTGCATCCTGACCATGCCGCTGCTGGTGGGCCTGGACGGCGTGGAGAAGATGTCCAAGTCCAAGGGCAACTACATCGGCGTGACCGAGGCCCCGAGCGAGATGTTCGGCAAGCTGATGAGCATTTCCGACGACCTGATGTGGAAGTACTTCGAACTGCTGTCGTTCCGGCCGATGAGCGAGATCGACCTGATGAAGCAGGAGATCGCACTGGGCCGCAACCCGCGCGACTGCAAGGTGCTGCTCGGCCAGGAAATCGTCACGCGCTTCCACAGCGCTGCCGATGCCGGGCGCGCGCTCGAGGACTTCAACCACCGCGCGCGCGGCGGCGTGCCCGACGAGATCCCCGCTGTCAGCCTGACGGGCGCGCCGCTGGGCATCGCCCAGTTGCTCAAGCAGGCCAACCTGGTGCCGTCCACCTCGGAAGCCAACCGCAATATCGAGCAGGGCGGTGTCAAGATCGACGGCGCCATCGTCAGCGACAAGGGTTTGAAGCTGGCTGCAGGCACCTACGTCGTGCAGGTCGGCAAGCGCCGCTTCGCGCGCGTGACGCTGGCTTGAGCCCGGCCAGGCACTGCGCATGATCGCGCTGATCCAGCGGGTCGCCCAGGCCCGCGTCACCGTTGACGGAAGAATTACCGGCGAGATCGGTGCCGGGCTGCTGGCCCTGGTGTGCGCCGAGCGCGGCGACACCGAGGCGCAGGCCGAGCGCCTGCTCGCCAAGCTGCTGGCCTACCGCGTATTCTCCGACGCCGACGGCAAGATGAACCTGCCGGTGCAGGACATCGATGGCCGCGGCACGCGCGGCGGCCTGCTGGTGGTGTCGCAGTTCACGCTGGCCGCCGATACCAACAGCGGCACGCGGCCAAGCTTCACCCCGGCCGCGGCGCCGGCGGATGGAGAGCGCCTGTACAACCATTTCGTGGCCCGGGCACGCTCCGCGCACAGCGAAGTGCAGACCGGCGAGTTCGGCGCCATGATGCAGGTCAGCCTGGTCAATGACGGGCCCGTTACGTTCTGGCTGCGGGTGCCGCCCGCCGCCGCGCGCTGACCATCCTGGCCGCCGCGCCGACCGCATCGACCATGGCCCAGCCCGTGACCCTGTGCATTGCCACCAGCCTCGACGGCATGATCGCCTCGCCGGACGGCAGCGCGGACCGGCTGTCTACCGGCAGCGGTTGCCCGGACTGGCGCCTGGCCGCGCATCGCGTTTTCGACGACGGGCTGCTACAACTCAGCTACCGCCTGACCACACCGCCGGGGCACGCCACGGCCCGATCCCGCATGCCGCGCCGTGCGCGGCACATACAGCAAGGAGAGCCACATGAAATTCTGGAGCAAGGCATTTGCCGACAACGGGCCCATCCCCGTCGAATACGCCTTTTGCGCGATCGATCCCGCCACGCACGTGACGTTGTCGAGCAACCGCAATCCCGACCTGCACTGGGATGATGCCCCGGCAGAGACGCGTTCCTTTGTGGTGATCTGCCATGACCGCGACGTGCCCAGCCGCGGCGACGATGTCAACCAGGAAGGCCGCGAAGTGCCCGCATCGCTGCCGCGCGTGGACTTTTTCCACTGGGTGCTGGTGGACATTCCGCCCGGGCTGCGTACGATCTCGGCCGGCAGCCATAGCGACGGCGTGATCGCGCGCGGCAAGCCGGGCCCCGAGGCCACCGGCGGCACCGCCGCGGCGGGCGGCCTGCGCCACGGCGTGAACGACTATACCGGCTGGTTTGCCGGCGACCCCGACATGAAGGGCGATTACTACGGCTACGATGGCCCCTGCCCCCCGTGGAACGACACCCTGATGCACCACTACGTGTTCACGGTCTATGCGCTTGACCTCGACCGCCTGCCGCTCGAGGGCACCTTCACGGGGGCGCAGGTACGCGAAGCGATCCAGGGCCATGTGCTGGCCCAGGCCGCGTTCACCGGCACCTATACCCTCAATCCGAAACTCGCCGGCTGACCCACCGGCACGGCAAGCTGCCGGCTGGCGGCGCGAAAGCGCTGCCGCCAGGGCCGCCACGACCGCGTAGCGTCGCGTGGATCGCTTGAATTGCTTGAATTGCTTGAATCGTGTAAAGGAAACGGCATGTCGCAATTGCCCGGGCCGCATTCGCTGGCCTTCACCCACCTGATCCTGATCCGTCACGGTGAAACCGCCTGGAACCGCGAGCAGCGCCTGCAAGGGCAGCTCGACATCCCGCTCAACGCCACCGGCGTGGCGCAAGCGGATGCCCTGGCCCAGGCGCTCGCGGGCGAGCCGATCGATGCGGTCTACGCCAGCGACCTGTCACGGGCGATGCAGACGGCGGCGCCTCTGGCCGGGGCGCTCGGCCTCGCGGTACAGTCCGATTCCCGCCTGCGCGAACGCTGCTACGGCACACTGGAGGGCATGACCTACGCGGACGTGGCCGCGCAATTGCCCGAGGATTTCGCCAGGTGGCAGGCACGCATCCCGGACTATGCGCCCGATGGCGGAGAGTCCTTGCTGGCCTTCCACGAGCGCGCGGTCGAAGCCGCCCTGGCGCTGGGGCGCCGCCATCCGGGCGAGCGCATCGCCCTGGTGGCGCACGGCGGCGTGCTGGACTGCCTGTACCGCGAGGCCAACGACATGACGCTGGAGGCGCCGCGCCGGCACGCACTGCTGAACGCCAGCATCAACCGCCTGCGCTGCGATAGCGTGCGGTTGACGGTCATGCAATGGGCCGACGTGGGACACCTCGAAGCGCTGACCCTGGACGAAGTCGACCGCCGGGTCCCTTAGCCGCCGGGGGGCGCGGGCAAGCGGCAGCGATGCGCTAGACCCGCAGCCGGAAGGGCGTGAAATTGGTGTCGCGGTCGTAGTGGTCCTCGCGCTCGGCGTGCTTGAGGAACCGCACCACCTTGTAGGTGAGCGGCGTCATCACCACTTCCCAGCTGGTCTTGAGGATGTACTGGGCAATGGCGACCTGGATGACCTTTTCCAGCGGCCAGATGCCATAGAAGGCGATCACGTAGAACAGCGAGGAATCGACCAGTTCGCCGGCCAGCGTGGAGCCGATGATGCGCGTCCACAGCCAGCGGCCTTCGCTCCACAGCTTCATCTTGGCCAGCACGAAACTGTTGGCAAAGCTGCCGCAGCAAAACGCGATCAGCGAGCCGAGCACGATGCGCCAGGTATTGCCGAACACATCTTCCAGGCTCTTCTGGTAGTCGCTCATGAAGGGCGCCACCGGCATCTTCAGCACCACCATGCTCATGAAGGTGGCGAACGCCAGCGCGGCAAAGCCGGCCCAGACCACCCGGCGGTCGCGCCCGTAGCCGTAGACCTCGGTCAGCACGTCGCCAAAAATATACGAGATCGGGAAGAACAGCACGCCCGCGCCGAACGTCACCGCGCCGATCCACGGCAGCGTGACCTGGGCCGCCTTGGCCGCGCCGATCAGGTTGGAGCAGAGCAGGACCGTGACGAACGCCACCATCAGGAGGTCGTAGTAACGGTAGACGCGCCCGGTGTGGCCGGGCGTGGCGGTGGTCGTGGTCATGGGGGATTCCAGGGGCGGTTTTCGGGCGATTATGCCAGCCAAGCAACCCCCGTGCCCGCCACAGTGCGAGCGATCGCAGTCCTGGCCCGGCGGGCAGGCCAGGGCTGGCCGCATGACCCCGGGGTCAGATGCTCAGCTTGCTGATCTTCGAGCCATCCAGCGAAATATCGAACATCAGGCCCGCATTGGTCTGCACGAAGCCGATTACCGGCTGCTGGCCGGTCATGGTATCGAGCTTGCCGTTGGCGCCGAACTTGGCGAGCGCCACGCCGGCATCCGCGCCGACCGTCCAGCCGTTGCTGTTGACGAACTTGTTGTAGGCCTCGGGCGTCATGAACATCAGCACGACGGACTTGGACTGGCCGCCGAGCGTCGCGCCGATCGAGGCCGAGGTGGTGCGGTAATAGCCCACCGACGATCCCCTGGAGCGCAGCACCCCTTCGCCGTATTCGCCGCCGATCCCCACGCCCCCCGATAGCACGCGCGGGAAGATCAGGATCCCTTGCGCGCGGTTGGCCAGCTCGCGCGTGCCATCGACAGTCGAGAACAGGCGGTTGATCGCGCCGTTGGCGCCTGCATCGATTTCTTGCCGCTTTGCGGCGGGATCGGTTGGCGCATCGGAGCCGGTGGTGGTGCAGCCCGTGGTAAATGCCGTGGCCACCACAAGGCCCGAGCCCGCCATCCGGGTAACAAACTGGCGTCGATTCATGTGCTCTCTCCTGTCTGGGAAAAGTTGGCCGGCCGTCTGGCATCGGACGTTGCCTTGTTTCGGCGGTCGGGGCTAAACCATTGTGGACGAGGAGGCTGCTGCCAGCAAAAAAATTGTCTGCGGTTCTCGAAAGAACTTGATGCGGGGGAAGGGAAACGGCGGTCCCGGGTTGTTGCAGGCGATTATCGTCTGCGCCTTATTCCGGCGGCTGGTCGCCACTCTCGCCGGGTGCTGCCAGCCCGAAATGCCGGTAGGCAGCGGGGGTGGCCATGCGGCCCCGGGGCGTGCGCTGCAGGTAGCCCTGCTGGATCAGGAACGGTTCGAGCACATCCTCGATGGTGTCGCGCTCCTCGCCGATGGCGGCGGCCAGGTTATCGACGCCTACGGGTCCGCCGCTGAACTTGATCAGGATCGCCTCCAGCAGCTTGCGGTCCATCAGGTCGAAACCGACCGCATCCACGTCGAGCATGACCAGGGCGGCGTCGGCGATGGCGCGGGTGATGTTGCCGTCGCCTTTGACTTCGGCGAAGTCGCGCACGCGGCGCAGCAGCCGGTTGGCGATCCGCGGCGTGCCGCGCGCGCGGCGGGCGATTTCCAGTGCGCCCAGGGGATCGATGGGCGCGCCCAGCAATTGCGCGGAGCGCGTGACGATGCGCCCCAGTTCCTCGGCAGTGTAGAACTCCAGCCGCGCGACGATGCCGAAACGGTCGCGCAGCGGGTTGGTCAGCATGCCGGCGCGGGTGGTGGCGCCGACCAGCGTGAAGGGCTGCAGGTCGAGCTTGACCGAGCGCGCGGCCGGGCCTTCGCCGATCATGATGTCGATCTGGTAGTCCTCCAGCGCCGGGTACAGGATTTCCTCGACCACCGGCGACAGGCGGTGGATTTCGTCGATAAACAGGACGTCGTTGGCTTCCAGGTTGGTCAGCAGCGCGGCCAGGTCGCCCGGGCGCTCCAGCACCGGGCCCGAGGTCTGGCGCAGGTTGACGCCCATCTCGCGGGCGATGATGTGCGCCAGCGTCGTCTTGCCCAGGCCCGGCGGACCGAACAGCAGCACGTGATCGAGCGCTTCACGGCGGTTGCGCGCCGCATGCATGAAGATGTCGAGCTGGCCGCGCACTTTCTCCTGGCCGACGTATTCGTCGAGCAGCTTGGGGCGCAACGCCCGCTCGAAGGCCTCCTCGTTGGGGGAGACGGCGGTGGTGGCGATCACGCGATCGGCGCTCCGGTCGGTGGCTAGCTTGTCGGTTTCGATCATGTTTCTGATGCGGGCAAAGTGGTTGGATTGTAGTCCTTCCGGGCGCGGCGCCGGCCGCAGGGGCCTGGTGCCGCCAGCGCAGGCTCAATCCTGCCCGGTCAGCCCTTGGACAGGGACTTCAGCGCCAGCTTGATGCCGTCCGACACGCCGGTGCCGGCCGGGACCTGCTTGATGGCCAGGGCCGCTTCTTTCTCCGAATAACCGAGTGCCAGCAGTGCATTGAGGATATCGACGGCGTTGTCGTGCACCGGCGTGCTGCCCGGCGCGTGGCCTAGCTCGGCGCCGAGCTTGCCCTTGAGTTCGAGCAGCAGGCGCTCGGCGGTCTTCTTGCCGATGCCCGGCACGCGCGTCAGGCGTCCGGCTTCCTGCAGCGTGATGGCTTGCGCCAGCTCGGCGACCGACATGCCCGAGAGCACCGCCAGCGCCATGCGCGCGCCGATGCCGGTGATCTTGATCAGCTCGCGGAAGGTGTTGCGCTCGGTGGCGCTGCCGAAGCCGTACAGCAGGTGCGCGTCCTCGCGCACGATCTGCTGGGTCAGCAGGGTCACGGGCTGGCCGACGGAGGGCAGGTTGTAGAAGGTACTCATCGGCACGTCGATCTCGTAGCCGACGCCGTGGCAATCGACCAGCAGGTGCGGGGGATTCTTCTCGATGAGGGTGCCGGCGATGCGTCCGATCATGGTGTTGGTATCTGCTGCGAATTGCGGCGCGCGCGCCTGGAATTGGGGGAGTGCGACGGCAGCGGCGCCCCAGGGGCGCTTCGCCATCGCGACGGCCGCCAGTGTAGCCCAGCGTGCGGCGCGCCGGCGATCCGCGCGCCGAGTTCCCGGTGGGTCCGGGCTAGCGCGCCAGCGTGTCCACTGCCTCCCGGCCCAGCGCCGGATCATCGGTGAAGAAGCCGTCGATGCCGGCGGCGAGGAAGGCTTGCACCTCGCGCACCATGCCGGCCGGGCTTCGCGTGGCATCGTCGCCGCCGGTGCGCAGGTTGCGCGGCAGGAAGCTGTTTTCCGGGCGGAAGGTATAGGGATGGACCAGCAGCCCGGCGGCATGCGCGTTGCGCACCAGCGCGGTCGGCGTGCCGAGGTTGCCGTTGGCGTCGCGCGGCACCACGCTGGACTTCTCGGGGCCGATGCCGCTGGCGTAGCTGGCCACTTCGCGCAGCCCGATCGGCGTCATCATGTCGGCGGACGTGCGCGTGTCGCCGGCCAGGCGCCAGTCGGCCGGACGGCTCTTGGAGCTACCGATCAATTGCACCAGCTTCACGTTGGGCATGCTGCTGCCCAGGCGCTGGCGCAGCGCGCGCAGGTTGCCGGTTTCGAACGATTGCACGAACACCGGGGCGCTGCGCGTGTAGGTGTGCGCCCGCAGCGTGGCCACCAGCTTGTCTTCCAGCGGCAGGCCGATGCCGCGGAAATAGCTGGGGTGCTTGGTTTCCGGATAGAGCCCGATCACGCGTGCGCTGCGCTGCGATGCCTTGGCCACCAATTCAATGATTTCGTCGAAGGTGGGGATCTCGTACTTGTCGTTGTACTGGGTATTGGCCTTGCGCAACTGTGGAATGCGCTCGCGGGCGCGCAGCGTCTTCAGTTCGGCCAGCGTGAAGTCTTCGGTGAACCAGCCGTCCAGTCGCTCGCCGTCGATCACCTTGACGCGCTTGCGGCTGGCGAACTGCTTCAACTCGGCGACGTCGGTCGTGGCGCCGATCTCGTTCTCGTGGCGGGCCACCAGCACGCCGTCGCGGGTCATCACCAGGTCAGGCTCGACCACGTCGGCGCCGTCCTCGATGGCGCGCTCGTAGGATGCCAGCGTGTGTTCCGGGCGCAGTGCGCTGGCGCCGCGGTGTCCGATCACAAGGGCCTTGGGTGCGGCAGGCGCCGGGCCCGGCGCCTGCGTTGCGGGCGCGGTGACAACAGGCGGCGCGGCGCAGCCGGCGAGGACGGCGGCGGCAAGCGCGGACAACAGCGCGGGCAGGCGAAGCGATTGGGGCGAACACAGGGCACGAATCGAGCGAGGCATGCGGCATCCTTTGGCAGGGAACCGCTCGATTGTAAGAGACTTGGCGGTGCTGGCCGGGCTTGGCTCGGCCTTAGCCGGCCTTTAGCCGATCAGGCGGCCGCGCCGTACGCGCATGCCCTTGCGTACCAGGTCCGGGGCCAGCCCTGTGAGCGCGTCCAGCGTATTGCTGCCGTTGGCGTGGCAGATGGCCATGCCAAGCGCATCCGCCGCGTCGGAGCTGGGCCGCCCGGTCAGGCTCAGCAGACGCATCACCATCTCCTGCACCTGCACCTTGTTGGCGCGGCCATAGCCGACGACGGCCACTTTCAACTGGAGCGCCGTGTACTCGAACACCGGCAGGCCATGACTCACCAGCCCACAGATCGCCGCTCCGCGGGCCTGGCCGAGCAGTAGCGTGGATTGCGGGTTGACGTTGACGAACACCTTCTCGATGGCGGCGCAATCGGGAGCGTAGGTGCGCGTGACTTCGCTGATGCCGTCGAAGAGGGTCTTCAGCCTTGCAGGCAAGCCGCTGTCGCCGTTGCTTTTGATGGTGCCGGAGGCGATGTAGGTTAGCTTGTTGCCGTGCTTTTCGAGTACGCCGAAGCCGGTGGTGCGGAGGCCGGGGTCGATGCCGAGGATACGCATGGGGGGGTGCTCGGCTTTATGAGGTGAGAATGATGGGGGATTGTAGCGTTGGGATTGCCAATGGGGGTTCTGGGTACACCTTCACGGCTACAACCGCCGAGGTTTGCGATTGCTTAATGGCAAAGTCAACTGCCTAACTTCAAAAGCCTAAAGTCAAAGTCAAAGGCAGTTTCACCACCCCTGCGGGGCGGCGACTTACTTTTTTGTCTTGCCAAAAAAGTAAGCAAAAAAGGCGCGCCGGATGGGGCGACACCCCCTCGTCGGCAGACAAAAAGAGCGGCCGGGACCCAAACTCGCATCGCCTTAAGGCGATACTCAAACATGGGTCCCTCTTTTCCGCTCTTTTTGCCTGCCGACGAGGCGCCCCATACGGCCTGGTGAACCTGCACGGCTCGCTTCGCATCGCGGGTGGGTGTGGCCCGCCCCTCGGGCGCTCCACACGGCTACACCGAATTTTGATCGGGCGATATCGACTACCGCAAGGACCAGGTCCTGGACCTCAATGCCTGAAGTGGCGAACCCCAGTCAGCACCATCGCCACGCCGCGCTCATCCGCGGCAGCAATCACCTCGTCATCGCGCATCGAACCGCCTGGCTGGATCACGCAGGTAGCACCGGCATCGACCACCACATCCAAACCATCGCGGAACGGGAAGAATGCATCCGAAGCCACCGCCGAACCGGCCAGCGTCAGCCCTGCGTTCTGCGCCTTGATGCTGGCAATCCGCGCCGAATCCACACGGCTCATCTGGCCTGCGCCAACGCCCAGCGTCATCCCGCCGCCACAGAACACAATGGCGTTCGACTTGACGAACTTGGCCACGCGCCACGCGAACATCAGGTCGGCCATTTCCTTCGGCGTCGGCTGGCGCTTGGTCACCACGCGCAGCTCGCCCTGTTGCACGTTCCTGGCATCGGGGCTTTGCACCAGCAGGCCGCCACCAACACGCTTGAAGTCAAACGGGTTGAGGCCCGCGCCCAGCGGGATCTCCAGCAGGCGAACGTTCTGCTTGGCGGCGAACACGGCACGCGCGCCAGCGGTGAACGACGGGGCGATCAGCACTTCGACGAACTGCCTGGCCACGACTTGCGCTGCGGCTTCGTCCAGTTCGACGTTGAAGGCAATGATGCCGCCGAAGGCCGAGGTCGAGTCGGTCTTGAAGGCCTTCTCGTACGCTTCCAGCGCGTTGGCGCCTGCCGCCACGCCGCACGGATTGGCGTGCTTGATGATCACGCAGGCGGCGCCGTCGGCGGGGTTGAAGGACTTGACGCATTCCCACGCGGCATCGGCGTCGGCGATGTTGTTGTAGGACAGTTCCTTGCCCTGCAACTGCCTGTAGTTGGCCAGCGCGCCTTCGGGTGCCTTCAGGTCGCGGTAGAAGGCGGCCGACTGGTGCGGGTTCTCGCCGTAGCGCATCTCCTGCACCTTCTCGAAGGCCAGGTTAAGCGTCTGCGGGAAGGCGCTGCGGGTCTGATGCTGCTTGTCGGCGCCGAGGCTGGTCAGGTAGTTGGTGATCGCGCCGTCATACTGTGCGGTATGGGCGAATACCTTGGTGGCCAGGCGGAAGTTGGTGTCGTAGCCGACGCTGTTGGCATTGGCGCGCATTTCTGCCAGCACCGGCGCGTAGTCGGCCGGGTCCACCACGACGGTGACGTCGCGATGGTTCTTGGCGGCGGAGCGCAGCATGGTGGGGCCGCCGATGTCGATGTTCTCGATGGCGTCCGGCAGCGTGCAGTCGTCCTTGGCCACGGTCTGCTGGAACGGGTAGAGATTGACCACCAGCAGGTCGATGGTGGGGATGTTGTGCTCGGCCAGCGCAGCCATGTGCTCGGGCAGGTCGCGGCGGGCCAGGATGCCGCCGTGCACCTTGGGGTGCAGCGTCTTGACGCGGCCGTCGAGCATTTCGGGGAAACCGGTGTAGTCGGCCACTTCCGTGACCGGCAGGCCGGCTTCGGCGAGCAGCTTGGCGGTGCCGCCGGTGGAGAGCAGCGCAACGCCGAGCGTGTTGAGCTCGCGGGCAAATTCGACGATGCCGGTCTTGTCGGATACGGAGAGGAGGGCTTGCTTGATCATGGGCGTGGGGAACACTTCAAAGTAAACCGTGCTGCTGCAACTTCTTGCGCAGCGTATTGCGATTGATGCCCAGGTAGGCGGCCGCGAGCGACTGGTTGCGCTCGGCGCGCGCCATCACTGCTTCGAGCAGCGGGCGCTCCACGGCCTCGAGCACCATGTTGTACATATTCGACGGCTCTTCGCCGTCCAGGTCACGAAAGTAGGCACCCAGGCTGTCCCGGATGCACTGGTCGATAGCGTTGCGGCTCATGCGGCAAGCAACTCCCCGTTATTGTTGTTGTTCGACTCGTTGCGGTCTTCATCGCCGGCACCGTCCGCGCCTTCTTCCACATAGACCAGGCGCTCGGACAGCTGCGCCTGCTCGTCGAAGAAGGCGTTGACGGCGGCGAGCTGTGCCGTGGTGCTGTCCAGCGTGTTCATGCGGTGGCGGAACAGGTTGGCGCCCGCCAGGCCGCGCGTGTACCAGGCAATATGCTTGCGCGCGGTACGCACGCCGGTGAACTCGCCGTAGAAGTCGTAGTGATCTTCCAGGTGCGCGTTCATGATGGCACGGATCTCGGCCACTTCCGGCGGCGGCAGCAGATCGCCGGTAGCGAGGAAGTGCTCGATCTCGCGGAACAGCCAGGGCCGGCCCTGCGCCGCGCGGCCGATCATGATGGCGTCGGCGCCGGTCACGGCCAGCACATGCCGGGCTTTTTGCGGCGTGGTGATGTCGCCGTTGGCGACGACGGGAATCGAGACCGCTGCCTTGACCGCGGCAATGGTCTCGTACTCGGCATCGCCCTTGTACAGGTCGGCGCGCGTGCGCCCGTGCACGGTGAGCATGCTGATGCCGGCATCCTCGGCCATGCGGGCAACGCGCAGCGCATTGCGGTTCTGGCGATCCCAGCCGGTGCGGATCTTGAGCGTGACGGGCACGCGCTCGCCAACCGCGGCGACCACCGCCTCGACGATGCGTACCACCAGCGGCTCGTTCTGCAGCAGCGCCGAGCCGGCGGCGACATTGCACACCTTCTTGGCCGGGCAGCCCATGTTGATGTCGATGATCTGCGCGCCGCGATCGACGTTATAGCGTGCCGCCTCGGCCATCATGGCGGGCTCGGCGCCGGCGATCTGGACCGAGATCGGCTCGACTTCGCCGGTATGGTTGGCCCGCCGCATGGTCTTTTCGCTCTTCCACAACTGCGCATTGGAGGCGACCATCTCTGACACAGCGTAGCCCGCGCCGAGCTGCTTGCACAGTTGGCGGAAGGGCCGGTCCGTCACACCGGCCATGGGCGCGACGAACAGGTTGTTGCGGAGTTGGTGCGGTCCGATTTGCACGATAGCGAGACTGGCAAGGGCCGCCGGGCGGCCCGCAACGAGACAAAATGAGAATGGCATGCCCTGCCGAAACGGCGCTCGGCGTCATTCAGTGGGCATGTGCGAGGGCAGGATTTTACCGCCAATCGGCCCGGGCTGCTCAAGATTTGAGCAAATATTGCGCCGGGCCGGATGCCAGGCAATATGGCCGGCGTGGCCTTTAGCGGCGCATGCCGTACATCATCTGGCGCGCCAGCGCGTCCTTGAGCGGGCCCAGGCAGGCAAGCGCCGCCAGCGACGCGCCGCGCGCGTGGGCGGCGAGCGGGTAGGAGACGCCAAACACGCGGGGCAACAGGTCGGTGACGCCGATGGTGATGGCACGATCCCGTTTTTGTTGCGCTGCAAACGCCAGCAAGGCCTGCGGAGTGCAGTCGGCGCGCAGGGCGCCCGCCAGGGCAAAGGCGTCGCGCAGGCCCAGGTTGAGGCCTTGGCCGGCCACGGGATGCAGGGTCTGCGCCGCATTGCCGACCGCGACGACGCTGCCCTGCACGGTGACCGGCGCGGCATTCAGCCCCAGCGGGAAGGCGTGCCGCTTGCCCATGCCGGTGAAGCGGCCCATGCGCGGGCCGAAGGCCTGCTCCAGTTCGGCGAGGAACCCGGCCTCGGGCAGGGCCAGGCGGCGTGCCGCCTGCTCCGGCGGGCAGCACCAGACCAGGGCGTAGCCAGGCGTGCCGTGCTCCTCGTGGGGCAGCAGCGCCAGCGGTCCTTCCTCGGTGAAGCGCTCCCAGGCCCAGCCCGGTTGCGGGCGCGAGCACACCACGTGGGCCACGATCGCGGTCTGGCGGTAGTCACGCCGGTATTTTTCCGTCTGCAGGCCGCGGGTGGACTGCTGGTGGAACAGCCCGCCTTCGGCCTGCACCGCCAGGCGCGCGTTGAACACGGCGGGCTGCCTGTCATGTGTATGGCCGCTCAGGCGCACCAGCCCGCCGCTCCCGGCTTGCGCGGGGTTCGCGCCGGTTTCCGGGGACTGCTGGTCCAGGTGATCGATGCGGGTATCGTAGGCCCTCGCCAGGCGCACGCCGTCGGCGGACTGGACAGCCTGGCCCAGCGCGCGTTCCAGCGCTTCGCACAGGTCGCCGTAGCGCACCACATAGCCGAGCGCGGGGACATCGTAGTCGTCGCTGTGCAGCTTGACGTGGCCGAAGCGCCCGCGTTGCGAGACGTGGATATGTTCGATCGGCGTCACCGCCCGGGGCCAGGCGCCGATCTGTTCCAGCAACTCGCGGCTGCCATGCGACAGCGCGATGGCGCGCGGGTCGCGCGCCGCGCGCGCCGGGGTGGCGGCATCGATCAGCGTCAGGCGCCATGGGCTCCTGCGCAGCAGCAGGCAGGCCAGCGCGAGACCTACCGGCCCGGCGCCGACGATGGCGACATCCGTCAGATCCGCGCCGGGGGAGCGTTCAGTGCTTGCCGGGCTCATGCGCGCTGCCGGGTTGGGCGGCCGGGTTGGTGTCGTTGCCCGCTTGCGCTCGCGCAGGCTGCTCGCCACGCTTCCAGCAATTGGCATCGGTACGGTGCTTGCCCGCCGCCGCATCGCGCAGGGCGTTGTCCAGCTTCTGCTGGTTGAAGCCGGGGAACGCCTGCAGCCGTTCCACCAGCGCGGCGTGATTGACCGCGTTGAGCGGCACCACGCAGCCCCGGGCCGTGCCGTCGGCCGCCGGGTCGCCCACCAGGATCAGCCAGGCCGGACCGGCCCACGGGCCGCGGTTCGAGACCCGCACCACCACGCGCTCGATCGCATCCCACTCGAGTTCTTCGCGCTGGCCATCGGGGCGATGCACCACCACGCGATCATCGTAGAGATTGACCACAAACGGTTCCGAGGGATCGTAGGAGCGCGCGCGGCTGCTGCTCTCGCCCTCGCGCTTGCCCACCGGAAGTACCTTGCGTAGCCAGCCCATCATCGCGCACCTCCCGCGTCGCGCATCAGCGCCTCGATTTCGTCGGCCTTGACCGGGACGCCGCGCGTCATCAGTTCGCAGGCGCCATCGGTCACCACCGCATCGTCCTCGATGCGGATGCCGATATGCCAGAAGCGCTCCGGCACCTCCGGTGCCGGGCGCACGTAAATACCGGGTTCCACCGTCAGCACCATGCCTGGCTCCAGCGGGCGCCACGGCCGCTCGCCCTCGGCCGGCGCAGGACCGGGCACGCGGTATTCGCCCACGTCATGCACGTCCATGCCGAGCCAGTGGCCGGTGCGGTGCATATAGAACTGCCGGTAGCTGCCGCTGGCAAGCACGTCGTCCAGGCTGCCGCAGCGGTTGCGGTCGAGCAGGCCGGTATCGAGCATGCCCTGCGCCAGCACGCGCGTGGCGGCGTCGTGCGGCACGTTGTAGGGCACGCCGGGGCGGGTCTCGGCGATCGCGGCTTCCTGTGCGGCGACCACCAGGTCGTACAGCTCCCGCTGTGCCGGCGAGAAGCGGCCGGACACGGGAAAGGTGCGGGTGATGTCGGAGGCGTAGCCATCGAACTCGCAGCCGGCGTCGATCAGGCACAGGTCGCCGTCGCGCAACTCGGCGGGGCCGGCGCGGTAGTGCAGCACGCAGGCATTGGGCCCGGCGGCGACGATCGAGTTGTAGGCCACGCTCTGCGCGCCGTGGCGGCGGAATTCGTAGAGCAGCTCGGCTTCCAGGTGATATTCGCGCAGCCCTTGGCGCGACGCGCGCATGGCGCGCACATGGGCCTGCGCCGAGATCTCGGCGGCGCGGCGCATGGTGGCGATCTCGCCGGCGTCCTTGAACAGGCGCATCTCGTCGAGGATGGTGCGGATGTCGATCGCCGTCGACGGCGCGGTCACGCCGGCGCGGCCTTGCATGCGCACCGTATCGAGCCAGCGCCGTACCTGCATGTCGGTGCGGGTGGCGGCGGCCAGCGGGTAGGCCACCACCGCCTGGTTGGCCAGCAGCGGCGGCAGCAGCGCATCGATCTCCTCGACCGAATGGGCTTCGTCGAAGCCGAAGGCAGCCTGCGCGCCTTCCGGGCCATAGCGGAAGCCGTCCCAGATCTCGCGTTCCTCGTGCTTGGGGCGGCAGAACAGGATGCTGCGCCCGGCGCCGGACGGAAGCGCCACCAGCACCAGCACCGCCTCGGGCTCGGTGAAACCGGTCAGGTAATAGAAATGGCTGTCGTGGCGATACGGGTAGTCGCTGTCGCGGTTGCGCATGGCTTCCGGCGCGGTGGGCAGGATCGCCACGCCGCCGCCGCCGGCGCGCAATTGCTGCAGCACGCGGGCGCGCCGGTCGCGACAGGCGAGAAGGAGGGCGGAGTCGGGTGCGGACATGTGTGGGGCCACGTGGATGGGGAACAGGACTGATTCTAACGCCGCCGGCCTGCCGGCGGCGGCACTTGGGCCGGCAGCGTCAGGGCAGGGGCGCGGCAGCGGCGCCGGCCCGGGCCTGCACCTCGGCGTCCAGGGCGGCCAGCTGGGCCGGCGTGCCGACGTTTTCCCAGACACCGTCGAAGCGCTCGCCGCTGGCCAGGCCGGCAGCCACCGCCGCGCGGTAGTAGGGCGTCATGGCCACTTTCCGGCCCGGCTCGATGGCGGTGAACAGCCTCGTGTCATACAGGCCGATATTGCCGAAGGTCAGGTTTGGCGCGCTCGCCGTGGCAGCGGGCAAGAGCATGCCATCCGCGCCCAGCGCGAAATCGCCGCCCGCATGGAACGGCGGATTGGGCACCATCACCAGGTGCATGCGCGGCTCGGGCGCGCCGGCCATGGCGCGCGCGCGGGGCAGCAGTGCGCGGAAGTCGTAGTCGGTGAAAATGTCGCCGGATACCGCCAGGAAGATCTCGCCGCGCTCGGGCGCGACCGACAACAGCGGCAGCGCCTGCGCGATGCCGCCGGCGGTTTCCAGTGCGCTGGATTCCGCCGAGTACGCCAGGCGCACGCCGAACCGGCTGCCGTCGCCGAGCGCTTGTTCGATCAACCCGCCGAGCCAGGCGTGATTGATCACGATGTCCTTGAAGCCGGCACGCGCCAGCGCTTCGATCTTCCAGACGATCAGCGGCTTGCCCCCCACCGCCAGCAGCGGCTTGGGGCAGGTATCGGTGAGCGGGCGCATGCGATCGCCGCGCCCGGCTGCAAAAATCATGGTTTTCAATGCAGGGTCTCCGGCGCTTAGTGCAGCGCGTGGTTCAGCAGGTACGTCATCGCGATCAGCGTGGTCATGCCGCCGGCGATGGTCCAGCCGATGCTGCGCGTCTTGGCCGCGATGGCGATGGCTACCAGGCCGGCCACCAGGCGCGCGTTGCCGGGGCCGATATCGACCTGGCCGTCGCGCATGAGCAGGTCGGGCGCGATCAGCGCGGTCAGCATGGCGGCCGGCACGAACTGCAGCGCGGTGCGGAACCACGATGGCAGCCGCACCCGGCCTTCCACGGCGATAAACGACAGGCGGATCAGAAAGGTGGCAAGGCCGGCACCGAGGAACACCAGCAGCAAGGTCATCCGGCTCATGCGGCGGGCTCCCTGGAGGCTGGCTTGCGCCGCCCGCGCTCCTTGCCCAGCAGCAGCATGCCCGCGGCAATGCCGCCCAGCGCCGCCACCATCAGGCCGAGCTTGTGCGGCATGCCGAAGCAGGCCAACGCCAGCGCGGCGGCCACCAGCGCCGCCGCGCCCTGCGAGCGGTGCTTGATGCCCGGCACGATGATGGCGATAAAGGTGAGCGGCAGGAAGAAGTCGAGCGGCCAGTCGCGCGGGACCTGGGCGCCGACCAGCACGCCCGCCAGCGTCGAGACCTGCCAGCTGGCCCATAGCGCGAAGCCGGCGCCAAGGAAGAACCAGTGGCGGTAGCGCTTGTGCGCGTCGTCGTCGGACAGGCGCCGTGTCATGGCCGCGAAGGCCTCGTCGGTCAGCAGGTAGGCGATCAGCGCCTTCCAGCGGCCCGGCAGGTGCGCCAGCGCCGGGGCCATGGTGGCCGAGTACAGTGCATGGCGCAGGTTGACCATGGCCACCGTCACGGCGATCAGCACCGCTGGCGTGCCCGCCGCCCATAACTGCGTCAGGATCATCTGCGACGCGCCGCCGAACACGATCGCGCTCATGGCGCAGGCCAGCCAGGCGGGCATGCCGGCGTTGACTGCCAGCACCCCGTAGATCAGGCCGAACGGCGCCACGCCCAGCAGCATGGGCGCCAGCGCGCGCACACCCGCCCACCATTCGCCGCGGCGGGTGATGGCGGCCAAAGGTTCGCTGCCGGAGGTAACGGTTGTCACGGGCGCGTGATCAGAACGTGTAGGCGACCGGGCGCTCGACGCCGTCGAGCGCGTCGAACAGGCGCACCAGCTTGCGCAGCTCGATGTAACGGCCGGCTACCTGGCGGGCGTACTTGAGCACCAGCGGCAGGTTGGCCAGGTAGCCGTCCTTTCCATCACGGTGGTACAGCCGGGCGAAAATGCCGAGCACCTTGAGGTGGCGCTGCAGGCCCATCCACTCGAAATCGCGGTAGAAGTCGCCAAAATCGGCGGCCACCGGCAGTCCGGCCTTGCGCGCGCTCTCCCAGTAGCGGATCAGCCAGTCAAGTTGCTCCTGCTCGTCCCATTCGATATAGGCATCGCGCCACAGCGAGACCGCGTCGTAGGTGATGGGGCCGATCACCGCGTCCTGGAAGTCCAGGATGCCGGGGTTGGCCTCGCCGTCGCGCACCATCAGGTTGCGCGAGTGATAGTCGCGGTGGACGTAGACCTGCGGCTGCGCCAGGTTGTTGGCCAGCAGCGTCTGCATCACTTCGGCCAGGCCGGCTTCCTGTTCGGGCGTCAGCGTGACGCCGAGGTGCCTGGCCACGTACCACTGCGGGAACAGGTCGAGCTCGCGCTGCAGCAGCGCGCGGTCGTACGCGGGCAGGGTGCCCGGCCGGGTCGCGAGCTGGATCTTCACCAGCGCCGCGGCGGCATCGCCATAGAGATGGCGCGCGCTGGCGGCGTCGAGCCGGGACAGGTAAGTGGTGTTGCCGAGGTCGCTCAGCATCAGGAATCCCTGCCCGAGGTCTTGCGCCAGGACCTTGGGCACGGTCACGCCGGCCGCGCCGAACAATTCCGCCACATGGATGTAGGGGCGGCAGTCCTCTTGCGCGGGCGGCGCATCCATCACGATGACGGTGGGGTATTCCGGGTGGCTGGTGCTGGCCCGGAAGTAACGCCGGAAGCTGGCATCGGCCGATGCCGGGGCGCAGGAATCGGGGTTGACGGACCAGGATGGACCGAGTCCGGACACCCAGACTTTGAGCTGGTCGAGACGCGGGTCGAGTGGATGAGTTGCCATACCGGAAAGGGAGAATAGGTTGCCCCGTATAATACCCGACCAGACCCGGGCCCCGGGGCGGCTCCCAGGCGGGCCACCCATGGCCCGACAGCCTGCTCCGGCGGTGGCTGACGGTTGCTGGACCGCCGCCGCCGCCGCTCTGACTCATGACCCGCTCGCATGACCGAACAACGACGATCACCGAACCAGAAGGCAAGCAAGACATTGGCGCGACGCCCCGGCGGCGCATTGCGCCCGCTCGTGTTGGCCATGGCCGGCTGGTCGGTGGGCGTGCACGCGCAGGCCGTGAGCTCCACCATTCCCGACCTGCCGGTGGCCGAGCCCAGCGTCGAACGGGTGCCCGAGGCGCCGCCGGTATCCGGCGAACTGGTGCCCCGCCTGGCCGAACCGGCCACGGCCAAGACCCAGCCCGCCACGCCGGATGAGAATCCGCCCACCTTTGTCTCGGGCGAGCGCATGACCGGCTACAACCAGCGCGGCGTCGAGCTTGAGGGCAATGCCGAGCTGCGCCGCGCCGGCGGCGTGGTCAAGGGCGACAAGCTCACTTACGACCAGGACAGCGACGAAGCCTTCGTCCACGGCAACGCCCGTATTTCGCGCGAAGGCTCGCTCGCGGTCGGGCCGGAAGCCCGGCTGAGGGTCGAGGCCAACGAAGGCTACATGCTGTCGCCGGACTACTATTTCCAGGAAACCGGCGGCTCGGGCAAGGCCGAGCGCATCGATTTCATCGACAAGAACCTCAGCACGATCAAGCGCGCCACCTATACGACCTGCTCGCCCGACAATGCGGACTGGTATTTCAGCGCGCGCGAACTCGATATCGACAGCGACCGCCAGGTCGGCACCGCCTATGGCGGCGTGCTGCGCTTCTTCGACGTGCCGATCATGGCAGCGCCCGTGTTCAGCTTTCCCTTGAACAGCGAGCGCCGCAGCGGCGTGCTGCCGCCGGTGTTCGGCTACGGCTCCAAATCGGGTGCGGACCTGACGGTTCCGTACTATTTCAATATCGCGCCGAACCGGGACTTGACGCTGTTCCCGCGTTACATGTCATCGCGCGGCTTCCAGCTCGGCTCGGACTTCCGTTATATCGAGCCAAGGTATTCGGGACGCATTCGCGGCGACTTCCTGCCCAACGATCAGCAGACCAGCTCCAACCGCTGGTCCTATTCGGTCCAGCACGTCCAGAACATCGCCACCGGCCTGAATGCTTACCTCAACGTCAACAAGGTTTCGGACGCACTCTATCCCAACGACCTTGGCCGCTCGGTAACGCAATCGACGCAGCTCCAGTTCGCGCAGGAAGGCGGCGTCACTTATGGCTGGGACGCTTTCACGTTGCTGGCGCGGGTGCAGAAGTTCCAGACGCTGGCTCCCAACAGTCCGTCGTATGAGCGCGTGCCGCAGGTCAACGGGAAGTACACGCGCTACGACCTGGGAGGTTTCGACGTCCAGGTGGAGGCCGACTACTCGCGTTTCCGTATTCCGCTGGCCTCTGGCAGTGCGCAGCAGCCGGAGGGGGAACGGGTCTTCATCCAGCCTTCGATCAGCTATCCGATCGTGCGTCCAGGCTGGTTCGTCACGCCCAAGGTGACGTTCAATTCCACCCAGTACCAGATGGAGCCGGGCACGGTTGCCGCCGGCACGCCCACCACGCTAAGCCGCACGCTGCCCACGGTCAGCCTGGATTCGGGCATGACCTTCGAGCGTGACGCGCCGGCCCTAAGCCGGATGTTTGGCGTGAAGTACGTGCAGACGCTTGAGCCACGCCTGTTCTACGTGTACACGCCGTTCCACGACCAGAGCCAGTTCCCGCTGTTCGATACGGTACAGTCCGACTTCGGCTACGGCCAGATTTTCAGCGAGAACTCGTTCACCGGCTATGATCGCATCGCCGATAACAACAAGGTGACGGCGGGGGTGACCACGCGCCTGATCGAAGCCGACAGCGGCATCGAGCGATTCCGTGGCACCATTGCCCAGCGTTACGACATAACCGGCCAGCGTGTGCAGATCAACAGCACCGACCCGGTCGGCCAGGCCGGCTATTCCGATCTGCTGGCCGCCACCACGATCCAGATGTTCAGGGGTTACTACTTCGATGCCGGGCTGCAGTACAACCCCGAGACCGAGCGGGTGATCTATTCGAACATCGCCTTCTCGTGGCGGCCTGAGCCGCGCAAGACGCTGAATGTCGGCTATCGCTACCGCCGCCCGACCTCGGTGACGGACAATACCGCCATCGACCAGTTCGAGGTTTCGAGCCAGTGGCCCGTGACCCAGCGCACCTATGGCATTGGACGGGTCGCGTTCGACCTGAACGCGAACCAGCTGGTCGACGCGCTGGCCGGTTTCGAATACGCAGCGGATTGCTGGGTGGGACGTGTCGTCTACCAGCGTTTCCGCAATACCTCGCAGGGCTACACCGGGCGCATCTTCTTCCAGGTGGAGTTCCGTGGGTTGTCCAAGATTGGCTCCAATCCGCTGGATGTGCTGCGGCTGAACGTGCCGGGTTATGAGCCCGTCGTCGCCAGGCCGGTGATCCCATCCCAGCTCGACCACTATGAATGACGGACCATGATGAAACGTCAAGAATTCACCGCGATCTCCTCCGTGTCGTCCCGCCTGAACGGCTGGCAAAGCCTGCTGCTGACCGCCTTGCTGGCGGCGTTTGCGCTGCCGGCTTCGGCGCAGTTGAAGGCGCCTGGGCAGAAGACTACCGGCATTTTCATGCCCCAGGCGGGCGACAGCGCTGGCGTGTCGCCCAGCCAGCCGCGCCTGGGCGTGACGCAGCCGGGCACGAGCGCCCAGCGCTCGCAACTGGTGGACGAGGTGGTGGCAATCGTCAACAGCAGCGTGATCACCCGGCGTGAACTGCTGGACCGCGCCGACGAGATCGAAGGACAGTTGCGCCAGGCCAACCGGCCGGTGCCGGCGCGTGCCGACCTGCTGGGCGAGGTGCTGGAGCGGCTGGTGATGGAGCGCGTGCAGACGCAGGCCGCGCAGGAAGCCGGCATCAAGGTGACCGACCAGGAAGTCGACCGCGCCATCGAATCCGTGGCGCAGCAGAATCACTTGAACGTGACCGAGCTGCGCAGCCAGGTCGAGCGTTCCGGCATGGCCTGGAGCAAGTACCGGGACGAGTTGCGCAAACAGGTGCAGGTGATCCGCCTGCGCGAGCGCGAGGTGGATTCCAAGATCCAGGTCTACGACGGCGAGATCGACAACTATATCGCGGCGCGTGGCGGGCAAGGCGCGGCCGCCAGCGGCCCCATCGAGTACAACGTGGCCCAGATCCTGGTGCGCGTGCCGGAAGACGCCTCCGAGGCGCAGAAGGCCGCCTTGCGCGCCAAGGCCGAAGATCTGCTCAAGCAGGTGCAGGGGGGCGCGGATTTCGCCCAGCTGGCGCAGGCCTCCGACGCGCCCGAAGCCGCCAATGGCGGCTCGCTCGGGTTCCGCGAGATGGGCCGGCTGCCGGCGCTGTTCGCCAATGCCGTGCTTGACCTGCAGGCCGGTGCCGTGGCGCCGCAAGTGGTCGAGAGCGCCAACGGTTTCCATGTGCTCAAGCTGGTGGCCAAGCGCACCGCGCCGGCGGCGGCGTCGAACCCGGCCGCCAGCGACAAGATCACCCAGACCCAGGTACGCCATATCCTGATCCGCACCGGCCCCAATATGCCGGAGGCCGAAGCCCGCCGCCAGCTGGCCACGATGCGCGACCGCATCACCCACGGCGGCGATTTTGCCGAAGCGGCCAAGCGTTTCTCCCAGGACGGATCGGCGGCGAACGGCGGCGATCTTGGCTGGGTATCGCCGGGCGAACTGGTGCCGGAGTTCGAGCAAGCCATGAACCGGCTGCGCCCGGGCGAGGTGTCGGATCCCGTGGTCAGCCAGTTCGGCGTGCACCTGATCCAGGTGATCAATCGCCGCGAGACCGAGATGTCGCCGGAGAAGCAGCGCGATTTCGCCCGCGCCGAGGTTCGCGAGCAGAAGGTGCGCGCGGCCTATGAAGACTGGCAGCGTCAGTTGCGCCAGGCCGCCTACGTGGAATACCGCGTCAATCGCCAGCGCTAAAGAGAACACACCGCCATCATGTCCGAGCCGCTCGCGCTAGCCATCACCACCGGGGAACCCGCGGGCATCGGTCCCGACATTACCGTGGGGGCCTTGCTGCAACTTGCGGGCGAGCACCCGCAAGTGCGCTTTCATGTGCTGGGCGACGCGCGCCTGCTGGCCGCGCGCGCCGCGGCGCTGGGCGTGGCGCAGGCCTGGGCGCACCGGCTGGCGGACGGCAGCGTGGTGAGCGAAGACATCGCGCTGGACGTGCCTTGCGAAGCCGGCCGGCTCGATGCGCGCAACGGCGCCTACGTGCTGGCCTTGCTCGATGCCGCCATCCACGGCTGCAGTGCCGGCGCGCCCGGTGCGCCGCGCTACGCCGGCATGGTGACCGCGCCGGTGCAGAAGAGCACCATCAACGATGGCGGCGTACCCTTTACCGGCCACACGGAATACCTGGCCGAACGGGCCGGCGTGCCGCGCGTGGTGATGATGCTGGCCGGCCCGCAGCCCGCGCATGCCAACGCCATGCTGCGGGTGGCGCTGGCCACCACCCACCTGCCGTTGCGCGCGGTGCCCGATGCGCTGACGGTGTCCATGCTGGTGGAGACGCTTGCCATTGTCGATGCCGACCTGCGCCGCCATTTCGGCATTGTCCGCCCGCGCATCCTGGTGACCGGCCTGAACCCCCACGCCGGCGAAAGCGGCCACATGGGCCGTGAGGAGATCGACGTGATCATCCCCGCGCTGGTCCACGCCGTCGACGCGGGCATCGACGCACGCGGCCCCTATCCGGCCGACACGCTATTCCAGCCCCGCCACCTCGAAGGTGCCGACTGCGTGCTGGCGATGTACCACGACCAAGGCCTGGCGCCGCTCAAGTACGGCACCTTCGGGCACGGCGTCAATATCACGCTGGGCCTGCCCTTTATCCGCACCTCGGTCGACCATGGCACCGCGCTCGGCCTGGCCGCGAGCGGCCAGGCCGAGCACGGCAGCATGATCGAGGCGATCCGCAATGCCATCGCCATGGCCGGCCACGCCAACGGCCGGCCGCGCGCCGCGCTGCCCGCGGCAACACGCTGACGCCCGAGCGAGACCTATCCATGCGTTCCAACGTACACCAGGGCCATGTGGCCCGCAAACGATTCGGGCAGAACTTCCTGGTCGATGACGGCATCATCCACGGCATCGTCAGTGCCATCGACCCGCAGCCGGGCGACACGCTGGTCGAGATCGGCCCCGGTCTCGGCGCGCTGACCCAGCCGCTGCTGGAGCGCATGCCGCAGATGCAGGTGGTCGAGCTGGACCGCGACCTGGTCGAGCGCCTGCGGCGCCGCTACGGCGAGCGCCTGGTGATTCATGCCGGCGACGCGCTGGCCTTCGATTTCGGCAAGCTGTGCGAAGCCGGCAAGCCGCTGCGCATCGTCGGCAACCTGCCGTACAACATTTCCAGCCCGCTGCTGTTCCATCTGGCCGAGTTTGCCGACCACGTGCGCGACCAGCACTTCATGCTGCAAAAGGAAGTGGTCGAGCGCATGGTGGCCGAGCCCGGCAGCAAGGCCTTCGGGCGGCTGTCGATCATGCTGCAGGTCCGCTATCACATGGAGCATGTGCTCGACGTGCCGCCGGCCTCGTTCAATCCGCCGCCCAAGGTCGACTCCGCCGTGGTGCGCATGATTCCCTGGCCGCGGCAAGCCAACGGCGCGCTGCGCTCGCCTTATCCCGCCTGCAACCTGACGGTGCTGGGCGATGTGGTGGCCGCGGCGTTCTCCCAGCGGCGCAAGGTCCTGCGCAATACGCTGTCGATGCTGCGCGACCAGGTCGATTTCGACGCGCTCGGCTTCGACCTGGGCCGGCGCGCCGAGGAAGTCCCCGTCGCCGAATACGTCGAACTGGCGCGGCAACTCGAAGCCACCCCCCGATGATGCGCGCGCCCATGCCTCTACCCCATTGGTGGCGCTGCTGAAGGCAGCGGCGCGTCGTCATCCCCCGATCCCGACTCCAGCCGCCGCAGCCCGGTCGGCAGGCCATTGTTCCCGCTGACCAGCCCCGCGGCGCTTTTCTTACCGAAGGAAATGCCATGACTAGCGAAACGCAGGCGCCCCAGCGCAAGGTCATCCTCACCGGCGACCGCCCCACCGGCCAGCTCCACCTTGGCCATTACGTTGGCTCGCTCAAGAGCCGCGTGGCACTGCAGGACACCCACAAGCAGTATCTGCTGCTGGCCGACACCCAGGCCATGACCGACAACGCGCACGATCCGGACAAGGTACGGCGCAACGTGCTGGAGGTGGCGCTCGATTACCTGGCGGTGGGCATCGACCCGGCCAAGACCACCATCACGGTGCAGTCGCACCTGCCGGCGCTGGCCGAACTCACCCTGATGTACCTGAACTTCGTCACGGTGGCCCGGCTGGAGCGCAATCCCACCATCAAGGACGAGATCCAGGCACGCGGCTTCGGACGCGATATCCCGGCGGGCTTCCTGTGCTATCCGGCCTCGCAGGCTGCCGACATCACCGGCTTCAAGGCCCATGTGGTGCCGGTGGGCGAGGACCAGGCACCGCTGATCGAGCAGACCAACGAGATCGCGCGACGCATCAACCACCAGGTTGGCCGCGAGGTACTGCCCGAAGCCGCCGCGCTGATCCCGCGTTTTGGCCGCCTGCCGGGCGTCGACGGCAAGGCCAAGATGAGCAAGTCGCAAGGCAACGCGATCCCGCTGGCGGCCACGCCGGAGCAGATCAAGGAGGCGGTCATGCGCATGTACACCGATCCTAATCACCTCAAGGTGTCGGACCCGGGGCAGGTCGAGGGCAATGTGGTGTTCACCTACCTCGATGCGTTCGACGAGGCGGTCGATGAAGTGGCCGAACTGAAGGAACACTACCGGCGCGGCGGGCTGGGCGACATGGTGCTCAAGCGCCGCCTGGAGGGCGTGCTGCAGGCGCTGCTGGCGCCGATCCGCGAGCGCCGCGAGGAACTGGCCAAGGATCCGCAGCACGTGTTCGATATCCTGAAGCACGGCACGGAGCAGGCCCGCGTCGTTACCCAGGCCACGCTGGACGAGGTGCGCGACGCGCTCGGCATGTTCCGCTTCTGACAAGCCAGGGCATCGGCCGTAGCCGCCAAACAGGCCAAAGCCGCGCGCGATGACGTCGGCTGCCTCTCCCTCTCCCCTCAGCAACCCCTCGGCGGGAGAGGGAGGAGCAAGGCAGCGCTGGCTCAGGCGCGCCGGTTCACCAGCACTATCCCCGCCAGCACCAGCACCGCCGCCGCGGCAAACCGCGCGCCCACGGCATCGTGCATCAACACCACCCCGAACGCCACGCCAAACAGCGGCGTCAGGAAAGAAAACACCGACAGCCGCGAAGCCAGGTACTGCCGCAGCAGCCAGAACCACGCCAGGTAGCTGGCAAAGGCAATCAGCACCGACTGGTAGAACAGGCTTGCCAGCACCAGGCCGTCCATGCGCGCATGCAGGTGCTGGCCCGAGGCAAGCGCCATTGCCAGCAGCATCACCGCCGAGACCGCCAGTTGATAGAGCAGCGTCTTGCTGGCCGGTGCCGACGACAGCCGGCTGGCGCGTACCACCACCGTGGTAGCGGCCCACAGCAACCCCGCGAGGATACCCAGCGCATCGCCCACCAGCGTGCTGCCGCCATGCGCGGCAGGTGCGGCGATACCGTCGGCAAAGGCCAGCGCCATGCCGCAGAAGGCCAGCCCCACGCCAAGCCACTGCCCGCGCCGCAGCCGTTCCCCGGCCACCGCCATGTGCAGCCCGAGCGCGGTGAAGATCGGCGCGGTGTAGAGGAACACCGCCATGCGCGAAGCCGTGGTGTGGCCAAGGCCGACAAAGATGCAGAAGAACTCGGCACCGAACAACAGGCCGGCCAGCAAGCCCGCGCCCAACGTGCCGTCGTGCTGCCACAGCGGCGTGCGGCGCCATGCGGCGAAGCCGAATACCAGTACGGCCGCCACGGCTGAGCGCACGCCGGCCTGAAGCACCGCGCCCATCAGCGGCGCGGTGACCTTGATCACCACTTGCTGCAGCCCCCATGCCAGGCACAGCACCACCATCAAGGTGATGGCCGTGCCGTCGAGCGGGCGGCGGGCGAGCGGTTGGGCGCTCACCTCAGGGGCGGCTGGCGTCGCGCGTGGAATTGCGCTCGATCAGTTCGATCTTGTAGCCGTCCGGGTCTTCGACGAAGGCGATCACCGTGGTGCCGCCCTTGACCGGGCCAGCTTCGCGCACGACGTTGCCGCCGGCTGCGCGGATGCGCTCGCAGGTAGCGACCGCGTTGTCGGTTTCCAGCGCGATATGGCCGTAGGCGGTGCCCATTTCGTACTTGTCGACGCCGTAGTTATAGGTCAGTTCGAGCACGGCGGTTTCGGATTCCGGGCCGTAGCCGACGAAGGCGAGACGGTATTTGTACTCGGTGTTATCGCTCTCGCGCAGCAGCTGCATGCCGAGGATGCGGGTGTAGAAGTCGATCGAGCGTTGCAGGTCGCCGACGCGGAGCATGGTGTGGAGGAGTCGCATTTTGGGAGATATGGTTTTGCTTGAGCGGGGTGGATAGTTTAAACGGGATGCGCAAGGCGGGCATGCCGCTGGCGCGGACCGCCATTTTTCCGTTTTGAATCAAGGGGCTGGACCTGGCGTTGCGTGACTTGCACGAGGGCGCCGCTCGCCTGGCGGCAATGCCGGGCCAGCAGGCCTGGCCTCAGAACGTGGGCAACAACTCCGGCGGCTGCGCCCGCAATTGCGCCCGCGCATCCCGGAATTCCGGAAAGATCGACGCCACCGTATCCCAGAACCTGGGGCTGTGGTTCATCTCCTTGAGATGCGCCAGCTCGTGCGCGGCCACGTAGTCGATCATCGACAGCGGGAAATGCATCAGGCGCCAGTTCAGGCGGATCTTGCCGTCGGCCGTGCAACTGCCCCAGCGGGTCGCCGCCGAGGTCAGCGCAAACGCGCTATGCCGCACGCCGAGCTTCTCGGCGTAGAGATCGAGCCGCTGCGCCAGCAGCCGCCTGGCCTGATGCTGGAGCCATCCCTGCACGCGATCCTTGATCTGCTGTTCATCGGCATGCACGGGCAGCGCAAGATGAAGAATGCGGGTGTCGGCGTCGAACAGCAGCACGCCGGCGCGAGACTCGAGCTGCAGCGTGATCGGCTTGCCCAGAAAGGGCAGGGTCGCGCCATTGCGCCATTGCACGGTTGGCAGCACGCGCCGGGCTTCACGGTGTTGCCATTCGCCCAGCTTGTTGAAGATCCAGCGCTGTTTTTCCAGAATGGCCGACTCGATGTCGGCCAGCGTGACCCAGCGCGGCGCGGTGATGGACAGGCCGCGGTCGTCCACGGTGAACCCGATGGTTCGGCGCGCCGAGCGCTTGACGGTGTAATGCACGCTGCGCTCGCCCACCAGCAGCAGCCGCGCATTGGGCTGCGGCTGCGGCCACGGCTGCGATGTCGGGGAGACAGGCTCCGCCGGCGCCAATCCGCCCGGCGCCATGCCGGGTGCCATGCCGGCGCCGGCCAATGCGTCTGACAGCGGCAGCTCCATCTGGGAACCGGGGGCGTCGGGGGACGGGCGCAGCAATTTCATGCGGGCGTTTTGCTCCGATAGCTCTCGGCGTCGATTCTACGCATATCGCGTTCGATCCATGCCTCGACTTCCTGGTTGACTTGGTCGGCGGTCTTGTTGGCAGAGGAAATCGGCGGGCCGACGGAGACCGTGATCATCCCCGGATATTTCAGGAACGAGTTGCGCGGCCACAGGCGGCCGGAGTTGACCGCGATCGGGATCACCCAGGCACCCGTCTCCACCGCGAGGCGGGCACCGCCGCCTTTGTAGCGGGTCTTTTCCAGGCCGGACGGAGTGCGCGTGCCTTCCGGAAACATGATGATCCAGGCGCCTTCGGCCAGCCGCTCGCGGCCCTGGCGCACGGCCGAGGCGAAGGCGCGGACGCCCTCCTTGCGGTTGATATGCACCATCTTGAGCATGCCCAGCGCCCAGCCGAAGAACGGCACCAGCAACAGTTCGCGCTTGAACACGAAGCACATCGGCTTGGGCAGCGTGGCCAGGTATGCCACCGTTTCCCACGCCGACTGGTGCTTGGACAGCACCACCACCGGCTTGTCGAGCATGCCGTCGAAATGCTCGCGGCCTTCGTAGCGGTAGCGAATGCCGCAGATCAGCGCGGCCGCGCCGGTCACCAGCCGCGTCCAGCCGCGCACGAAGCGGTAGCGGCGCTCGGCGTTCATGAAGGGAAAGACGATGAAGCACGCACAGGCGTAGGGCGGCGTCAGCACCAGAAGGAACAACGCGAACAGCAAGGAGCGGAGAAAAATCATCGGTGAGGGAGTTGGGTTCAGGAGCCGGCCCGGCGCGGGGCGCCATCGCCGGTGAGCTGCCAGCGGGCGAAGGCGCGCAGGTCGTCGTGGATCAGCGTGCCGGGCGGCAGGCCGCCCTTTTGCTCGGTCCTGCGGCCTTTGCCGGTCAGCACCAGGTGCGGGGCGCAGCCGACCGCCAGCCCGGCTTCGAGATCGCGCAGCGAGTCGCCTACCAGCGGCACGCCCTTGAGCTCGACGCCAAAGCGCTCGGCGAGTTGTTCCAGCATGCCGGCCTTGGGCTTGCGGCAATCGCAGCCGTCCGCTGCCGTATGCGGGCAGAAGAAGACCGCGTCGACTCTTCCGCCGAGATTCGCCAGCGCCTTGTGCATCTTCTCGTGCATGGCGTTGAGCGCGCTCATCTCGAACAGGCCGCGGCCGATGCCGGACTGGTTGCTGGCGATCACCACGCGATAGCCAGCCTGGTTGAGCGAGGCGATCGCTTCCAGGCTGCCATCGATGGGGATCCATTCGTCCGGCGTCTTGATGAACTGGTCGCTGTCGAGGTTGACGACCCCGTCGCGATCGAGCACGACAAGCTTGGGCGGTGTCTGCGGCATGATGGCCTCCCGGTAGGGTGCTCAGCCGCTCAGGCGGCCAGTTTGGAGATGTCGGCCACGCGATTGGCCAGCACATGCAGCGAGGCCAGCAGCGCCAGCCGGTTGGCACGTAGTTGCGGATCTTCGGCCATCACCATGACGTCGGTGAAGAACTGGTCGACCGCCGCGCGCAGTTGCGCGAGGTCGCGCAGCGCGGTGGCGAAGTCGCCGTTGGCGAAGGCCGCATCCACCTGCGGGCGCACGCTTTCCACCGCGCTGTGCAGCGCGCTTTCGGCGGCTTCCTGCAGCAGCGCCGGCTGCACCGTGCCCACGGCCTCGGTGTTCTTGCGCAGGATGTTGGTGATGCGCTTGTTGGCCGCGGCCAGTGCTTCGGCTTCCGGCAGGGCGGCAAAGGTGCGCACCGCTTCCAGGCGGGCCAGGATATCGTCCAGGCGCTGCGGGCGCAGGCTCACCACGGCTTCCACTTCATTGGTGGTGTAGCCCTTGTCCTTCAGGTAGCCGCGCAGGCGGTCGTACAGGAAGTCGGCGATCGCGGCTTGCGCGGGCTTGACCGCGGCAATGCTACCGAACGCCTGCTGGGTGATCTCCAGCAGCGCATCGATCGACAGCGGCAACGGCGTCTCGACCAGCATGCGCAGGATGCCCAGCGCGTGGCGGCGCAGCGCGAACGGGTCCTTCTCGCCGGTGGGCGACAGGCCGATGCCCCAGATGCCGACCAGCGTTTCCAGCTTGTCGGCCAGCGCCACCGTCAGGCTCACCGCTCCGGCGGGCAGGGCGTCGCCGGCAAAGCGCGGGCGATAGTGCTCGGAGCAGGCCAGCGCCACGGTTTCGGCTTCGTCGTCGTGGCGCGCGTAGTACGTGCCCATGGTGCCTTGCAGTTCCGGGAACTCGCCCACCATGTCGGTCAGCAGGTCGGCCTTGGCCAGTTCGGCGCCGCGCATGGCGGCCGCCTTCTCCACGGCAATGCCGGCCGCGTTCAGCGCGTCGGCGATATGGCCGGCGATCTGCTGCAGGCGCTGCACGCGGTCCAGCTGCGTGCCGATCTTGTTGTGATAGACCACATTGGCCAGCTGCGGCACACGCGAGGCCAGCGACTTCTTGCGGTCCTGGTCGAAGAAGAACTTGGCGTCGGCCAGGCGCGGACGTACCACGCGCTCGTTGCCGCTGATGATGGAATCCGGCGTGTCGGTGGCCAGGTTCGAGACCACCAGGAAGCGATTGCGCAGGTGGCCTGCGGCATCGGTCAGCGCGAAGTACTTCTGGTTGGTCTGCATGGTCAGGATCAGGCATTCCTGCGGCACTCCGAGGAAGACCTCCTCGAAATGGCAAGGATAGACCACCGGCCATTCCACCAGCGAGTTGACTTCGTCGAGCAGGGCGTCGGGCATCACGACCTGGTCGGCGCCGGCCTGCTCCAGCAGCGCGGTGCGAATGCGTTCGCGGCGCTGGCTGTAGCTGGCCAGCACGCGGCCCTGCGATTCCAGCACGGCGGCATAGTCGCCGGCATGGGCAAGCTCGATCTCGCCGTCCGACAGGAAGCGGTGGCCCTGGGTGGTCCTGCCCGCCTGCAGCCCCAGCACGCCGACCGGCACCACTTCGGTGCCAAGCAGTGCCACCAGGCGGTGCGCGGGGCGCACGAAATTCACCGTGCTGCCGTCCGGGCGCTGGTAGCTCATCACCTTCGGGATGGGCAGCCTGGCAATGGTGTCGTCCAGTGCCGCCTGCAGGCCGGCGACCAGTTCGGCGCCGCGCGCGGTGTAGCGGTAGAAGAAGGCATCGGCCTTGCCGTCGGAGGCGCGCTCCAGGGTTTGCCAGTCGATCGCCTCGACGCCCACCGATTTGGCGAGGGCGGCCAGTTTCTTGGCCAGCGGGGCCGTCGGCTGGCCGTCGGCGTCCAGCGCCACCGTCAGCGGCAGCACCTTTTCGCGCTGCTCGCGGTCGGGCGCGCTGCGGCGAACCCTGGTGACCTGCGCGGCCAGCCGGCGCGGCGTGGCGAACGCGGTCACGGCGGCGCCGTCACCCAGCAGGCCGCGCTCGGACAGGCCGGCAAGCAGGCCCTGCGCGAAGGCCTCGCCCAGGCGCGCCAGCGCCTTGGGCGGCAGCTCTTCGGTGAACAGCTCGATCAGCAGCGTATCGTTCGAATCGGTCAGGGTTTGCGGCATGAATCGTTTCCAACAAGTTGTGGCACGCGCGGCCCTTTAGCAGCGCGGTGCAATAGTAGGTTCTACGCCGGACAACAGCCACAGGCCGTTTTGCTGGCGGAATTGCAGCGTGGTGACTGCGCACTCGGTGTCCGTGCTGCCGCCGCGGCCGTCGGGGGCGGAACGCGGTGCGAAGAAGCGGGCATCGAGGCGGCGCAGGCGCTTGTCGTAGCGGATTTCGTCAATGCGGCCGCTCACCCAGAAATCGATCTTGGGCGGCAACTGCGCGGCCGAGTAGTACGTCTTGATCTGGCGGCGTACCCGGCCGTTCACCGTCTCGGTCTCGGTCCACGTGAGCGGGTAGCGGATCGCGCTCTCATAGGCGCGCAGCGGCACGCGATGCCATCCCAGGTCCTTGGAGCCCGACAGGTCGCACGAGAACGTGCGTACCAGTTGGGTCCACTGGTCCAGCGAGTTGTTTGGCCCGAAGGCGCCATGCCAGTGCCGGTCGATGGCCTGCTGCAAGGCCTGCGGATTGGCCTCGCACACATTGGACAGGTCGGCCGGCAGGTACAGCGCCTGCGGGCTCGGCATGAGGGCGGTGGCCTGGGCGGCGCCGTGCGCTCCCAGGGCCAGCATCGCCAGGGCAGTGCCTCGGCACAGCACGCTGCGCGCCGCGCGCGTCATGCGGCAGCCTCGCGATCGCACATCGGGAAGCCGAGCGTTTCGCGCGAGTCGTAATAGGCCTGGGCCACCAGCCGCGACAGGTTGCGGATGCGGCCGATATAGGCCGCGCGCTCGGTGACCGAGATCGCGCCGCGCGCGTCCAGCAGGTTGAAGGTGTGCGCGGCCTTGAGCAACTGCTCGTAGGCGGGCAGCGGCAGGCGCCTGGCGGCGTCGGCCGGTGCGGTTTGCTCCGCGTCCGGCCCGGCTTCGGCCGCGCCCATCAGGCGCTTGGCTTCCGCTTCATGTTCGGCGAAGTGGCGGAACAGGACCTCGGCGTTGCTCTGCTCGAAGTTGTAGGTGGATTGCTCCACTTCGTTCTGGTGGTAGACGTCGCCATAGGTCAGGCGGCGCGTCTTGCCGTTCTCTTCCCACTCGGTCCACACCAGGTCATAGATGTTCTCGACCTTCTGCAAGTACATCGCCAGGCGCTCGATGCCGTAGGTGATCTCGCCGGTGATGGGCTTGCAGTCGATGCCGCCCACTTGCTGGAAGTAGGTGAACTGCGTCACTTCCATGCCGTTGAGCCACACTTCCCAGCCCAGGCCCCAGGCGCCGAGCGTGGGATTCTCCCAGTCGTCCTCGACAAAGCGGATGTCGTTCTGCTTCAGGTCCAGGCCCAGCGCTTCCAGCGAACCGAGGTACAGCTCGAGGATGTTCTCGGGTGCCGGCTTGAGCACGACCTGGTACTGGTAATAGTGCTGCAGGCGGTTGGGGTTCTCGCCATAGCGCCCGTCCTTGGGGCGGCGCGACGGTTGCACATAGGCTGCGCGCCACGGCTCCGGGCCGATCGCGCGCAGGAAGGTATGCACGTGCGAGGTGCCGGCGCCGACCTCCAGATCGATGGGTTGCAAGAGTGCGCAGCCCTGCCGGTCCCAGTAGGCCTGCAGGGTGAGGATCATTTGTTGGAAGGTCAGCATAGGCGAAGACTAAGACTAGTAAGGGCCTGCACACAGGCCAGCAAGCAGGCAAAGGCGGGCGCCGGGCGGCCAGGTTGCCGCGGCGCCTCACGAAGATCGTGCCAAACCCTGAATTCTATCGGTTTTTTTTGCCGTGCCCGCCATCGGCACGGCCCTTGCGCGCGTCACGCTATCCAATCCCGCCAGCGCGGCTGGGATGTGGTGTCGGCGTTTTGCAACGAATTGGGTAAACACCAGGCCCGCTAAAGGTCTGCCGGATACTGTTCGTTAGTGTTCTTGCATAGTTCTTGCATACAGTATCGAGTATCAAGCAGAGCCGTGCATCACAGCCGCAAACGTCAGAATCAATTTTCCAGGGGACAACGGTCATGACGCTTCTTTCTCGCAAGCCTTATCTCGTCGCCATTGCGGTGATGATTGCCGCTGCCCTGGTGGCGGTAGCGGCGGGCGCAGCCGCCGCCTGAAGCCGGCCGCCGTCAGCCCCGCTGGCGGCGCCAGGCCGCCAGCGCCAGCACCAGCAGGCAGGCCGCCAGTGCCGGCATGTTTCCCCAGCGCACATAGGGAGTGAAGCCCTGTGTGCCCTGCACATTGGCGGTGAGCGTGCCGACGGTGAAGGTCGGCAGCCGCGCGGCTACCACGCCGTCGGGCGTTACCACCGCGGTCATGCCAGTGTTGGTCGAGCGCAGCATCGGCCGGCGCGTTTCCAGCGCGCGCATGCGCGAGATCTGCAGATGCTGGTCCAGCGCGATGGTGTCGCCGAACCAGGCCAGGTTGGTCACGTTGGCCAGGATATTGGCGGGCACCGGCTGGCTGCGCAGGGTCTCGGCGATTTCCTCGCCGAACAGATCCTCGTAGCAGATATTGGGCGCCACCATGATGCCGCGCACCGGCAGCGGCGCCTGGTCCAGCCCGCCGCGGCGGAAGTCCCCGAGCGGCATCTTCATCATGTCCACGAACCAGTGGAAACCCAGCGGGATGAACTCGCCGAACGGCACCAGATGGTGCTTGTCGTAGCGATACAGCCGTTCGGTCAGCGGGCCCAGGCCGAACGCGCTGTTGGTGAAATCGACCGGCGAATCCGCACCGGCGGCGCCGAACAGCACCGTGCTGCCGCTGGCCACGCTGTAGTCGCGCACTGCCATGGCAATGTCCACCGGCAGGTCCTGCAGGATCACCGGGAAGGCGGTCTCGGGCGTGACCACCAGATCGGCCGGGGTCGCGGTGATCAGGTCGCGGTACAACTCCAGGGAGCGCTGCACCCCGGCCGGCTCGAACTTGATGTCCTGCGCCACATTGCCTTGCAGCAGCCGCACCGAAATGGGTTTGCCCGCCGGCGTGGTCCAGGCGATCGGCACCAGCGCGGCGCCACCCAGCGGCAGCGCCACGGCTGCCGCCAGGGCGAGCGCGCCGGCACGCTTGCCGCCGGGGTTGGCACTGCCGAAGCCGCGTACCGCTGCCACCAGCAATGCGGCCACCGTCGCCGCCAGCGCGCCGATGCCGTAGACCCCCACCAGTGGCGCGAAGCCGGCCAGCGGGCCATCGGTATGGGCGTAGCCGCTCGACAGCCAGGGAAAACCGGTGAAGACCACGCCGCGCAGCCATTCCGACATGCCCCAGGCCGCGCCGAAGGCGAGCGGCGCCAGCAGCGCCAGGGCGGCCGTGCGCGGAGCTGCCGTTGCCCGGCGCGCCGTTAGCCAGTGCCAGGTGGCAGCGGCCAGCGCCGGATAGAGCGAGATGGCGCCGCTGAGCAGCAGCACGGCAAGCAGCGCCATCCAGGCCGGCATCTCGCCATAGACGTGCATGCTGATATAGAGCCACCACACGCCGGAGAGGAACCAGCCCAGGCCAAAGGCGTAGCCGGTAGCGGCCGCGCTGCGGGTGCGGGGCGCGTCGGCGACCAGCGCCACCAGCCCCGCCAGCGACAGCAGTTGCAGCCACCACCAGGTGTGCGGCGCGTAGGCCTGCGTGTGGGCAACGCCCAGGATCGCCGCCAGCAACAGGCGGGGCAGGCTCGCGCCGCGCGCGTCGTCGCGGCCGGCGCTGGCGGCGCCGGGCCATGCCTGGAGCAGGCGCTTCATGCGCCGTCCACGTCGGGCGGGCTGAGGGGGGCTTCGCGGCGCACCAGCAGCAGGTGTGCCTGGCGGGCGTCGGCCCGCAGGACTTCGAAGCGAATCGGCGGCAGCACCACCACTTCGCCGCGATGCGGCACGTGGCCCAGGTGGTTGCTCAGCAGGCCACCCACGGTGTCGACGTCGTGATCCGAGAACTGCGTGCCGAAGGTTTCGTTGAACTGCTCGATCTCGGTCAGGCCATGCACACGCCAGCTGCCATCGGGCAGTTGCACGATGTTGTCGTGGTCTTCGTCGAGGTCGAATTCGTCCTCGATGTCGCCCACGATCTGCTCCAGCACGTCCTCGATGGTGACCAGGCCGGCGATGCCGCCGTACTCGTCCACCACCATGGCAATATGGTTGCGGTTGATGCGGAAATCGCGCAACAGGATATTCAGGCGCTTGGACTCGGGGATGAACACCGCCGGGCGCAGGGTTTCGCGCAGGTCGAACTCCTCGTCGGTGTAGTACCGCAAGAGGTCCTTGGCCAGCAGGATGCCGATGACRTTGTCGCGGCTGCCTTCATAGACAGGAAAACGCGAGTGCGCTGTCTGCCGCATGAAGGGAATGAAGCTTTCCGGTGCGTCGGCGATATTGACGGTGTCCATCTGGCCGCGCGGCACCATGATGTCGCGCGCGGTGAGTTCGGAAACCTGGAACACGCCCTCGATCATCGAGAGCGAGTCGGCGTCGATCAGGTTGCGCGCATGCGCATCCTGGAGCACCTCGAGCAATTCAGCGCGTGAGTCGGGCTCCGGAGAGATGAAATCCGAGAGCCGTTCGAGCAGGGATCGGGGACGGTCGGCTGACTTCGAACTGGGATAAGGGTCGTTCATGGCGCGGCGAGCGCGTGGTGGATATCGCAGGAAGGATACACCAAAAGAGTTTGGAATCCGTGACAGGAGGGGGCGCAGCGCACCAAGGTGCGCTGTCCGCCGCTCTGCGGGCCAGGTTCAGGCGGCCTTGCCGCGCTCCTGGTAGGGGTCGGCGAAACCGAGCGCCTGCAGCGTTTCGGTCTCGATCGCCTCCATTTCCTCGGCTTGCGCGTCGTCTTCGTGCTCGTAGCCCTGGGCGTGCAGCACGCCGTGCACGATCAGGTGCGCATAGTGCGCCTCCAGCGGCTTGTTCTGTGCGCGCGCTTCCTGCTCCACTACCGGGCAGCACAGCACGATATCCCCGCTGACCGGGTCGGACTCATGCTCGGCATAAGCAAACGTCAGCACGTTGGTGGCGTAGTCCTTGCCGCGATAGCCGCGGTTCAGGCTGCGGCCTTCTTCCTCGCCGACGAAGCGGATGGTCAGCGTGGCGTCGGCGTACAGCGCCGACTTGGCCCAAGTCTGCACCTTGCGCAGCGTCGGCAGGCCGAGCCGTCCCTTGACGCCCTCGCCGTACTGCAGCGCGAGTTCCAGGGACGGCGGGGTGGCGGGCGTGCCGGTGGTGGTGACCGCGGGCGTGGCGGTGACGGCCACCGACAGCGCGTCGTGGTTGTCAGGGCGCACCAGCAGGCCGGCCTGCTGGCGGTCGTCGGTGTGCTCGGCCAGCAGCGCGAGCACGCCGTCGGCGGCCTGCGACAGGTCCACGGTGATGCTGCGGCCGTCGGGCAGTTGCACGCGCACGGCGTGCGCCTGGGTCTTGCGCGCGCGGCCGTTGGCGTCGAACAGGATCAGGCTGGCGGGGGAGGATTTTGCGTTCACGATGTTGCGTTCAGTCAAGCGTCTCGGTGTTGGGCGTGATATTCGTCATAGGCATCGACGATGCGGGCCACCAGCGGATGGCGCACCACGTCGAGGCTGGTAAAGCGGGTCATGGCCACGCCGCGCACCTCGCGCAGCACGTGCTGCGCTTCCACCAGGCCGCTCTTCTGGCCGCGCGGCAGGTCGATCTGGGTGGTGTCGCCGGTGATCACGGCCTTGGAGCCGAAGCCGATCCGGGTCAGGAACATCTTCATCTGCTCGGGCGTGGTGTTCTGCGCCTCGTCCAGGATGATAAAGGCGTGGTTCAGCGTGCGCCCGCGCATATAGGCCAGCGGCGCGACCTCGATCATCTGGCGCTCGAACATCTTCTGCGTGCGGTCGAAACCCAGCAGGTCATACAGCGCGTCGTACAGCGGGCGCAGGTAGGGATCGATCTTCTGCGCCAGGTCGCCAGGCAGGAAGCCCAGCCGCTCGCCGGCTTCCACCGCCGGGCGCGTCAGCACGATGCGCTTGACCGAGTCGCGCTCCAGGGCATCCACCGCGCACGCCACGGCCAGGTAGGTCTTGCCGGTGCCGGCCGGGCCAATGCCGAGCGTGAGGTCGTGCGAGAGCACATTGCGCAGGTAGTCGCGCTGCATCGGCGTGCGCCCGTGCAGGCCCGTGCGGCGCGTTTGCAGCACGGGCGATTCGTCGTCGAAGGCGTCCGCCTCGGCGTCGCTCGCGCCCTCCGGCACATAGGCGCCGTGCGCGGCGACCTGGCGCGCCTCGACCAGGCCGAGCTGCACGTCGTCGATCGACAGCGCGGTGCGGGCCCCGTTGTAGAAGCGCTCCAGCGCGGCAGCGGCGTCGCGGGCATAGGCGCCGCGCACCGTCATGCGGTGGCCGCGGCGCTGGATGGTGACGTCGAGCGCCTGCTCGATCTGGCGCAGGTTTTCGTCGAGCGGCCCGCACAGGTTCTGCAGGCGGGTGTTGTCGTCCTTGGGGGCGACGAATTCGGCTGAAGGGATTTTCATCTGGGAACGCGTGGCGGCTTCTTGCGCTGCGCCCGTGGGCGCAATCCGGCCTGGATTATTGGCGTACTACGATTTCCCCGCGCAGCGAGTGCGGGAAGGCTTCGGTGATGGCCACCTCCACCATCTCGCCGACCATGCGGTCGCGCCGCTCCTGCGGCACGCCCGGCAGCGCGAAGTTCACCACCCGGTTGTTCTCGGTGCGGCCATGCAGCTCGGTCGGATCCTTGCGAGCCGGGCCTTCCACCAGGATGCGCTGCACCGAGCCGACCATGGCTTTGCTGATGCGCTGCACGTTTTCCTCGATGGTGGCCTGCAGGTGCTGCAGGCGCCGGAGCTTGACCTCGTAAGGCGTGTCATCCGCCAGGTTCGCCGCCGGCGTGCCGGGGCGCGGGCTGAAGATGAAGGAGAAGGAGGTGTCGTAGCCGATCTCCCCGATCATCGCCATCAGCTTGTCGAAGTCCGCCTCGGTCTCGCCGGGGAAGCCGATGATGAAGTCCGACGACAGCGACATGTCCGGGCGCAGCGCGCGCAGCTTGCGGATGATGCTCTTGTACTCCAGCACGCTGTAGCCGCGCTTCATCGCCATCAGGATGCGGTCCGACGCATGCTGCACCGGCAGGTGCAGGTGGTTGACCAGCTTCGGGCAGCGCTCGTACAGCTCGATCAGGCGCGGCGTGAATTCCTTGGGATGGCTGGTGGTGTAGCGGATGCGCTCGATGCCGGGGATCTCGGCCACGTATTCGATCAGCAGCGCGAAGTCGGCGATCTCGCTGGTGCCGCCCATGGCGCCGCGATAGGCGTTGACGTTCTGTCCCAGCAGCGTGACTTCGCGCACGCCCTGCCCGGCCAGGCCGGCGACCTCGGCCAGCACGTCCTCGAACGGGCGCGAGACTTCCTCGCCGCGGGTATACGGCACCACGCAGTAGCTGCAGTACTTGGAGCAGCCTTCCATGATCGAGACAAAGGCGCTCGGGCCTTCCACGCGCGCCGGCGGCAGGTGGTCGAACTTCTCGATCTCGGGGAAGGAGATGTCCACCTGCGAGTGGCCGGTCTGGCGGCTGCGGTCGATCATGGCGGGCAGGCGGTGCAGCGTCTGCGGGCCGAACACCACGTCGACATAGGGCGCGCGCTTGACGATGGCGGCCCCTTCCTGGCTCGCCACGCAACCGCCCACGCCGATCACGAGATCCGGCTTGAGCGCCTTGAGCGCCTTCATGCGGCCCAGCTCCGAGAACACCTTCTCCTGCGCCTTCTCGCGCACCGAGCAGGTGTTGAAGAGGATCACGTCCGCATCTTCGGGGTTGTCGGTCTTTTCCAGGCCTTCGGCGGCGTGGAGCACGTCGACCATCTTGTCCGAGTCGTACTCGTTCATCTGACAGCCGTAGGTTTTGACGAAGACTTTTTTCATGGTGCCGATCTCAGTGGTTGACCTGGGGGCATCAGGGTTTGATGGAGACGAAACAAATCCGGGAGCCACGGCCCTTGCCGCGGCCCGGACGACGATCATTGCGCTGCTTTCTGCTCCTGTTCGGTCAGGATCCAGGCCGTCAGCAACTGGCCGTAGAGGTCGAGCTTGAACCGCACCGGCAGCTTCCGGCCGGCCAGCACCGCAATGGGCAGCAACTGGTTGTCGGTGCCGAACAGCCGCAGGCCGGGCGCCACGCCAACGGTCTTGCCGTCCAGCGTTGCCGATTGCGGCGCGCCGGGCGACGGCGCGGCCAGCACCAGCCGGGCTTTTGCCGCGTCGGCCGGAATCACCCGCAACGGCTGCTGCGCCTGCGCCGTGGCCGGCAGCAGCGCGGCGCCCATGGCGAGCGATGCGGCAAGCAGGGTGGTCCGCAGGAATCGGGCAGGGCGCGCGGCACGGTGGGCTGGCATGGAGGCTCCGGCGAAAAACGGTTCGGGAAACGAAGGCGAATCGGGTTGCCCGGGGGTTGCCCGGGGTTGTCCGGCGGCAATGCCAGCCAACGGACATCCGCGGCAGGCAGCGCATCAGCCAAGTCTACGCGCACCGTACCGCCGCGTTGGACGGAGAGGGGCGGCACAGGCCAGGCAACCCGGCATTCTACCCGCTCGCCCGCAGCCCGCGCTGGCCAGTATCCTGAATCACAAATTCGTTGAATAAGTGTGCCGACAAGACGCGCGATCCGTCGTCACAAATGCTCGCAAGGCTCCAGCCTTGCTGCGCTTCGTTCCTAGGCTCGCACGCCTTGTCGGCACACTTATTTTTTCAACGAATTTCAGATTCAGGATACTAGAACAGCCCGGATGCTTCCTGCAGCACACGCCGCTTTGAGACCGTACCCATCAGTTCGCGCCCGCCGCTATCGCGAATCACCGGGATGCGGTTGAGTGCATGATGGGTGAACAGGCCCAAGGCGTCGGGCAGGTGCGACTCCGGGGTGAGCGCGGGGAAGTCACGCTCGCACAGCGCGAGCAGGTCGGCATCCGGCCGCTCGCGCAGCGCGCGTTGCACGGCGTGGATCGACAGCGCGCCCAGCAGGCAGCCATTGGACCCCACCATATACAGGTAGCGCGTGCCGGTCTCGGCGAACTTGTCGCTGGCCTGCTCCAGCGTGGCGTCCGGACCGATCGTGGTATCGGTGGGCTCGCACAGCCCGGCCAGCGTGAGCGCGCGCGCGCGCGCGGCCGCCGCCGAGGCCTGGGTGCGCTCGGCCACCACGCTGTACAAGGACAACGTCTGGCAGCGCGAGGCGGTGTAATAGGCCGCCGCCGCACCAATCATGCCGGGCAGCAGCAGCGCCGGTGCCAGCGTCATCTCGAACACCATCAGCACCGACATCAGCGGCGCCTGGCTGGTGGCGGCCAGGAAGGCGCACATGCCCACCAGCGGCAGCAGCGGCGCGCCGATGCCCCCTGGCACGGCGGGCGCCAGCAACTGCCCGAGCGCGGCGCCCACGAACAGCGACGGTGTGAATACGCCGCCTACCGCGCCCGAGCCCATGCTGAGCACGGTGGCCAGCAGCTTGGCCAGCAGCACCGCCGCCAGGGACACGCTCAGGGGATGTGCCATCAGGATCGACTGGATCGTGGAATAGCCATTGCCCACCACCTCCGGCACCCCCATCGCCAGTACACCCACCAGGGCGCCGCCCAGCGCCAGGCGCGGCACCGGGCCGCCGGGCATGCGGGCGAAGGCGCCCTTGGCCAGGCTGGAGGCACGCATGAAGAGGGCGCCGGACACCCCCGCGAGCACGCCCAGCAGCGCCGCGGCCAGCAGCATCGGTGGGTGCAGCAGATCGGACGGCACGTTCAGGCCTGGATAGAGCGGTTGCAGGCCGCCGTGCAGCTGGCTGACCACGGTGCCCGCCACCGAGGCCAGGAACAGTGGCATCAGGCGCTGCACCGCCACCGCGCCGAACACCACCTCGGCCACGAAGACCGCCGCTGACAGCGGCGTGTGATAGACGGAGGCCAGCCCGGCGGCCGCGGCGCAGGCCGTCAGCATGCGCCGCAGGTTGGTGTCGCCATCGGGGCTGGCGCGGCCGCGCGCCGAGGGGAACAGCGAGCCGCACAGCGCGGCGAGCTGGATCATCGCGCCCTCTTTACCGACCGAGCTGCCGGTGACGATGGAGCAGAACGAGGAGAGCGCGCGCAGCAGGGTGATGCGAACCGGCAGCCGCCCGGTGCCGCTGGCGACTGCCTCCATATAGTCGGAAACGCCCGGCTGGGCTGCGTTGAGCCTGGCCGCCGCCATCAGCAGCAAGCCCGCGACCACGCCCCCGAGCGTCGGGATCGCCACCCGCCAGACCAGCGCCAGCCCGGCGAACACGGTGACGATATCCGCGTCCGTACCAAACATCACATACCCGCTGGCGTCCAGCGCTTCCTTGAACAGGGTGGTGACGATGGCGGCGACGATCCCTACCGGGATGGCCGTAAAGAGTGTGACTTCCTGGTCTTCGATGAACCTGAACCGCATTGTGACGTCATCCGGGGGCAAGGACGGGGCCGGGCCGCACTTGCCCGTGCCCGCGGGGGCACGGCCAGGCGGGGCCCGGGCGTGGCTGGCTGCCATGATAGCGCAGCGGCACCTGGGCCCTTCGGCGCGCGTGAAAGCGCCAGGCTGGTACACTAGCGGTCTTTCCTCCTAAAGAGGCGGGGGCAGTCGCCTCGTTTCGCCGGTCGCTTTTTTCCGGTTTTCGGTTTTCTCACTCACGTCGCCCCCGCGATTGGCGCACCACATGCGCAAAGGGCGGCCGAAGCGTCAATTCATGTCTTTTTCCGAACTTGGCTTGTCCGACAAGCTCATGCGTGCCGTGGCCGAACAGGGCTATACCACGCCGACCCCGATTCAAGCGCAGGCGATTCCCGCCATCCTCAAGGGGGGCGACCTGCTTGCCGGCGCGCAGACCGGCACCGGCAAGACGGCCGGCTTCACGCTGCCGCTGCTGCAACTGCTGTCCGAATCCCCGGCCGGCCGCGAACCCGCGCGCGGACAGCGCCTGCCCGTGCGCGCGCTGGTGCTGACGCCGACGCGCGAACTGGCGGCGCAGGTCGAGGAAAGCGTCCGTAACTACGGCAAGTACCTCAAGCTGCGCTCGATGGTGATGTTCGGCGGCGTGGGCATCAACCCGCAGATCGAACAGCTCAAGCGCGGCGTCGATATCGTGGTGGCCACGCCAGGGCGCCTGCTCGATCACCTGTCCCAGCGCACCATCGACCTCTCGCACGTTGAAATGCTGGTGCTGGACGAAGCCGACCGCATGCTCGACATGGGCTTTATCCACGACATCCGCAAGATCCTCAACGTCCTGCCGTCCAAGCGCCAGAACCTGCTGTTCTCGGCCACCTTCTCCGACGAGATCCGTGGCCTGGCCGACCGCCTGCTCGACAATCCCGCCTCCATCGAAGTGGCTCGCCGCAATACCACGGCCGAAACCGTGGCGCAGCGCGTCTACCCGGTGGACCGCGAGCGCAAGCGCGAGCTGCTGGCCCACCTGGTGCGCGAGAACGACTGGCACCAGGTGCTGGTGTTCACCCGCACCAAGCACGGCGCCAACCGGCTGGCCGAGCAGCTCGACAAGGAAGGCCTGTCGGCGCTTGCGATCCACGGCAACAAGAGCCAGTCGGCACGTACGCGCGCACTGGCCGAGTTCAAGGCCGGCACGCTGCGCCTGCTGGTGGCCACCGATATCGCCGCACGCGGCATCGATATCGACCAGCTGCCGCACGTCGTCAACTACGACCTGCCCAACGTGCCCGAGGACTATGTGCACCGTATCGGCCGCACCGGCCGCGCCGGCGCCGAGGGCGAGGCGATCTCGCTGGTCTGCGTGGATGAAGCTGGCCTGCTGCGCGACATCGAGCGGCTGATCAAGCGCGAGATCGACAAGACCGTCCTGCCGGGCTTCGAGGTAGATCCGAGCATTCCGGCCGAGCCGATCCAGAAGGGCCGGCAGGCACGCGGCCAGGGGCAGGGCAATGGCAATGGCGGCGGCCGTGGCCGCGGCGCGCCTGCCGGCGGTGGCCAGCCGCGCGGCCGTGCTCCGGCGGCGGATGCGGGCGAGCGCCAGCAACGCCCGGCCCGTGCCCCGCAAGCCCGCAGCCCGGCTCCGGCCGATGGCGAGCGCCGTGCGCCGCAGGGCCAGCGCGCCGGGCAAGGCAGCCCGCGCAATGGCCAGGCGAACGGCAACCGCGCTGCGGCCAACGGCAATCGCAGCGGCGATGCCAATGGCAACCGCGCAGGCGGCAACGGCAATAGCAACGGCAACCGCAGTGGCGATGTCGACGGCAATCGTGCTGGCGGCAATGCCAATGGCAACAGCCACGCGGTACAGCCGCGCACCGGACGGGATCCCGCCGCGCGCGGCCGCCGTCCGGCGCCGCAAGCCGCGTTGCTGGGCGGCCAGCGCGGCAAGCCCACGCGCTGATCGACATCGAGGCTGCCGCGCGCAATGTCCAGTTCAGGCTTTGACCTTCCGGTTCCCGGCGACGGCGATGCGCTGGCCGATGACGGTGGCGTCCCGTATGCCAACCTCACGCCGGACCTGATGCTCGACGCCATGGAGGCCGCCGGTTTCGAACCCGACGGCCGGCTGCTGGCGCTCAACAGTTACGAGAACCGGGTCTGCCGGGTCGGTATCGAAGGCAGCGCGCCGGTGGTGGTCAAGTTCTACCGGCCCGGCCGCTGGAGCGACGCCGCCATCCTGGAGGAACATGCCTTTGTGCAGCAACTGGCCGACGCCGAGATTCCGGCGGTGCCGGCCATCGCGCGCGACGGCACCACGCTGCTGGCGCACGGCGGTTTTCGCTTTGCGGTGTTTCCGCGCTGTGGCGGGCGCGAGCCGGAGCTGGACCGGGCCGACACGCTGACCTGGCTCGGGCGTTTTATCGGCCGCATCCATGCGCTCGGCGCTACCCAGCCTTACCAGGCGCGTCCCACCATCGACGTGGAGAGCTTTGGCGCGGCCCCGCGCGACTGGCTGCTGGCGCAGGACTGCATCCCGGCGGAACTGCGGCCGGCGTGGCAGGCCGTTGCCGATCTCGCCGTCGACGGTGCGCGCCGTTGCTATGATCGCGCCGGTGACGTGTCGCTGCTGCGCCTGCATGGCGATTGCCATCGCGGCAATGTGTTGTGGATTGAAGAGTCCCAGGCCGGGTCGCGCCCGCCAGGGCCGCACTTTGTCGACTTCGACGACAGCCGCATGGGGCCTGCCGTGCAGGATCTGTGGATGCTGCTGGAGGGCGATCGCGCTGCCATGCAGGGGCAGATGGCGGACATCCTGGCCGGTTACGAGGATTTCGCGGATTTCCAGCCGCGTGAGCTTTACCTGGTCGAGGCGTTGCGCACGCTGCGCCTGTTGCACTACAGCGCCTGGCTGGCCAGCCGCTGGCGCGATCCCGCGTTCCCGGCGGCATTCCCCTGGTTCGGCACTGCCCGCTACTGGCAGGACCGCATCCTCGAACTGCGCGAACAGGTTGCGCTGATGGATGAGCCGCCGCTCTGGCCGGTTTGAGGTGTCGGGGTTCCGGCTTCAACGGCCTGGCTTCAACGGCTTGACTCCAAGGGTTTGACTTCAAAAGCTTGAAGTCAAAGGCAGTTACACACCCGACCCCTACTTCTTCCCCGACGCCTTCACCAGCACCACCGGGCACGGCGTATGCGCCAGCACCCGTCCCGCCACCGAGCCAATCACCGCATTGAAGAACGCGCCGTGCCCGTGCGTGCCCATGACGATGCTGCGCGCGTCCACGCTGGCGGCATAGGCGACGATGCGCTCCGGCGCGAAGCCGTGCAGCGCGTGGCGCTCGAAGGCGATGCCGGCGGCGGCAAGGATGTCCGCTACGGATTTCATGGCCTTCTCGCTTTCTTCCTGGTGCCAGGCGTCGATGGTGTCCTTGCTGACAAACGCGCGTACCTGTCCGGTGACGTCGGGCGTCACGTGGACCACATGGACGGTGAAACCGCTTTGCAGCAGCTTGCCTTCGACGATAAAGCGGGCGGCTGCGTCGGCAAACTGCGAACCGTCGGTGGCGAGCACGATATTGGTCATGGCGGCTATCTCCTGGTAAGAGCGATCGTTGCTGGATGGGCGGCGCCCGCATGCGCGGATCGGCGGCGGCCACTGCGATCATCATGGCACCCTGCGGCAGCCCTTGCCAGGATTCAGATCAAATTGCGCGCACTTTCCCGCGCTTTGCCGATGTCGCTTCCGCGGCACCCTGGCATCCTCGTTTTGATGGATTCTTTGCACTGCGCCCCGGGCATCCAGGCGCCTTTTTTACGCGGCAAAACCTACCCTGCAGACAGGAAAACTCTGTCGGATCTTCCGATGCTGTCATGTGGATCTACTATCGGCTGGCGATCGGCGCGCTGGCCATGCTCGCGCTGATTCTGCTCTTTGCCAAGGAATTCGGGCTGGCCAGCGCCATTGCGCGCCGCGAGGAGAGCGTTGCGCGGGAGCCAGACGCCCAAGGGCCCTGAAGACAACGATCCCGCCCCGCCTGTCTTGTCAATCCTGCAATCTCCATGCAGACCCGTCGGCGGCGGTTGCCGGCCGGGCTGGTCAGCGTTGCAGCGCCTGCGCCGCAATGGTCACGAGGTAGCCGCTGCCCAGGCAGGCGGCAATCCATCCGGCGAGGATCAGGGCGGTGTCTTTGATGGTCATGATGCGTTCCTGCGGTCTGTCGGTGCTGTCAGGCGCCATGGGCGGGGCGGTGTGTGCTGCCGCCCTTGCCGTTCATACCGAAAAGCCGTAGGGAAAGGTCTGGGGGACCGTGCGGGCGCCGTCGGTGTAGGCGTCGGTGTAGGCGTCGGTGGCGCGGTGCACATAGCCGTAGTCGTCGCCGGCATGCGTGCCGCGCGTGTCGGCGGCAAAGGCGGAGTTCAGCGAGAGCAGGGCGGTGCCGGCGATGGCGGCAGCGAGGAACAGGCGGGCGGTGGTGAGTTTCATGATCTGTCTACCTTGTTGAAATCGGGAGAACATGTTGTGTCTCCATGTGACAAAGGATAGGCCTGGCACGGCTCAGATAGGGGTGCGTGTATCGTATTCTGCATTCAAATTTCTTGATGGACATTTGCGGGCCGCCAGGCGGAACACCGGGAACAGCTGGGCTGGATGACGGGCCGGCCGCGGTCCTGTGGCCCGGCGCGGGAGGTTCCGTCGCACTGAGCCGGTTCCGCCTATGTGATACTGGGGCCATCTTCCCGCCACCCATCGCTGCGCTCGCCATGACCGCTTCCTGGCCTCAGGACGCCTGGCCCCATTCCGGTTTCGACCCTGCCGCCCGCGACGGCGACGGCAAGCTGCTGGCCAGCGACCACTTGCTGCGGATGTGGTGGCGCCGTCCCGAAGTCGCGCCGGTGGGGGAGTCCTGCGATGCCGAGCGCGCGCTGCACGCGGCGTTGCTGGCGGACCCGCGGCGGCCGGTGCCCGCCAGCGAACTTGCCGCCTTGCAGGACGCCGATGCCCGCGAGAACTACGGCGTGGTGCTGGCCATGCGCGAGCGCCTGCTCGCCGCGCCCACCATCGAGGCGGCTTACCTGGATCTCTTTCGCCATGGCAATGTCAGCGTGCCGCCGGTCTTTATCGACCAGCTCGCGCACCTGATCGTGCACGGCATCCTGCATGACAACCCCGATCCGATGGAGTGGCGTGCGGCGGAACTGTTCTCCCGCGCCCAGAGGATTTCGCTGCAGGAGGGCGCGGTCATGCTGGCCGATGCCGAGACGGTCGAGCTGCACGCGTCGGGCAGTGTCTACGGTGAACTGGGACGCATGCTGGCCGAAGCGCAAATCCCGGCGCGCAAGGTGGAGCTGGATGTGCTGGATCGCGACAACGCCCGGGCCTACTGGACCCGCAATGAGCGCCACGACACCGTGATCCGCTTTGCCGGCGGCAGCGCGGCCCTGGCAGCGTTCTGCCGCGTGATCGCACGCTGGGTGCGGCACTTCTACGGGGTGGGGGTGACGGTGATGCCGTTGAGCGCGATCGAGGACCGGCAATGGAGCTGGCATATTGGCCTGGATGCGCAGGCCACGCAGATACTCAACGATTTGTATCGAGGGGTGGAGCTGGAGCCGGACCGGCAACGGCGCATCCTGTCGCTGTTCCGTCTGGATTTTACCGATCCGTCCGTGGTCAGGCCGGACGTTGCCGGCCGCCCCGTCTATCTGGCCGCGGCCATGAACGAGGCCGGGATTTTCAGGATGAAGCCGCAGAATCTGCTGCTGAATCTGCCTTTGGCCTCGGTGTCGTAGGCGCTGGCCGCAAGAGCAGCAGCGCCAGCAGCAGCAGCCAGGATCGACCCATCAACGGCGCCAATCGCGGTCGCGGTCGCGGTCGTGGTCATGTTCGTGATCGTGCCGCTCATGGTCTCGCCGATCGCGATCGCGCTCACGCCATTCCCGCTCATGCCACTCCCGCTCGCGCCACTCGCGTCCGCCGCGCCCGTAGTAGCCGGGACCGTAGTAGCCGGGACCGTAATATCCGGGGCCTGCCACCACGACCGGCTGGGGTGCGACATAGACCGGCGCTGGCTCGTAGACCGGCGCGGCCCGGTAGACCGGTGCAGGCTGATAGACCGGCGCCGGGGCAACGAACACGGGCCCGGGCACGCCGATGCCGATGTCCACATCGACGCGCGCGAAGGCCGCGCCGGAAGCAAGGCCCGCAACAGCGGCAAGGGTGCAAAGGGTGGCAAATTTCCGCACGGGTGACTCCAGTTGGTTGTTGCCGCCACTGTAATGCGGCGCGCCGTTCTCAGGTATTAGCGCCTCAATACAACTGTGTCTACTTGTAACGCCGCTCGCTATCCAGCGGTACGCCAATGCAGGCGGCGCCCCAGCCGGCGTTGCCGCTCGGGTGGCGCGCCGGCTCAGGAGGACGTCCGCAGCGCCTCCCGCGCCGTGAGCGCCGCCACGCTGTCGATGCGCGTGTCCGCGCAGGCCACTGCAATGCCGTCGGACAGCAGCGGCGCGGCCAGCCGCGTCAGTACATTGCCGGGCGGCATTTCCACCGCCAGGCGCACGCCGCATTCGCGCGCCAGCAGCATGGTCTCGTGCCAGCGTACCGGCACGGCGAGGTTGCGCGCCAGGTCCACGGCGATGCGGGCGGGATCGCGCAGCTCGCGCGCGGCGCTGGCGCTGAAGTAGCGCAGGCGCGGGCGGTGGAAATGCACGCCGGCGAAGGCGCGTGCCAGCGCGCCCGCCGCGCCGTCGAGCAGGGCGCAGTGCGAAGGCACGCTGATGGCAACGGGTTTGGCCGCGTGCGCGCCGTGGTCCAGCGCCAGCTCCGCGACGCGTGCCATGGCCGGCGCGGCCCCTGCGATGACGAGCTGGGTGGGCGCGTTGAGGTTGGCCAGGTAGACCGGTGACGCTGGCCCGTGCACCTGGGCGATGATGCGCGCCAGCGGCCCGGCTTCGATGCCCAGGATCGCCGTCATGCCATAGCCGCTCGGGTACGCCTGCTCCATCAACTGTCCGCGCAGCGCCACCAGCCGCACCGCGTCGGCAAAGTCCAGCACGCCCGCGCACACCGCCGCCGGGAAAGCGCCGATCGACAGGCCGGCCACGGCATCGGGCCTGGCGCCTTCGGCAAGCAGGCAGCGGGCCATCGCCACGCCTGCGGCGAGCAGGCAGAGCTGCACGGCCACGGTGGAGGCGAGTTCGGCCGCGCTGTCGAGCGCGAGCGCATCGCGGCCGAGTGTTTCGCTGGTCTCGTCGATGGTGGCGACGACGGCCGCATGATCGGGCAGCGCGTGCAGCATGCAGGGACGCTGGGCGCCCTGGCCGGGGAAGGTGAACAGGGTGCTCATGATCGCGGGTGCCACGGGTCCTGGCTCATGACGGGACCGTTTGCCGTCTTGAGCAGCACGCGGCCACCCGTGCGTGCGCGCTCGCGCAGCGCAAAGGCGCCGAAGGGCGTGGACACCTGGATGTCGATGCGGGCATCGACATCATCGAGCAGGGCGGCGAGCGCGCGTTCGATGCCCGCTGCGAGCGGCACGGCGGCGGTCACAAGCAGGTCGAGATCGCTGCCGGCATGCAGCACGTCGATGCCCGAGGCCAGGGTGAACCCGGCCCCGCCGGTCACGCCCCAGTTCAGTTGCGCATCGTCCAGCAGCGGCGCAACGCGCGCGAGCGCGATCAACGCCGGCATTTCGCGGCGGCGCGGATGATCCCGCCAGCGCGCCTGCCGCGCGATCATGCCCGGCGTCACCACGCGCGCCACTTGCGTATCGGACAGCCACGCTGCATGGCGCTGCGCGCGCGTGGTGCCGCGCAACCCGACCGGGACGCGGGCTTCGTCGGCGCGATCGCGCCGCACCACCAGCGGTGCTTGCGCCAGCCAATCGACTGTCGCCCACGCGGGCAGCACATTGGCAGCGGCGAAGGCCGGCGGGTCGGTGAGCCACAGCAGGTCGTGCGGCAGCAGCGTGCGTGCGGTCATGTCATTGCCCTGCGGCGCGGCATGTGACGGTCAGTCCTGCCACTGCTGCGCGAGCAACTCGCGCACGCGGCTGGAAGCCTGCCGGTTTTGCCCGCCGAGGCGGCTGCGCAGATCGCGCTGCGGATCGGCCTGGATATCGGCCAGTGCCGCTTGCAGCACGCCATGCACGGTGTCGAGATCGGCCGCGTCCGGTTGCGCGGCATGCTTCACGCCAACCAGCTTCCACAGCAGCCCCAGCGTGGCGTAGTTGCCGATGTCATAGGCCATCGGCGGCACGCTCGCGGCAAAGCTCTCCAGGTCTTCCACGCTGCGCATGGTGATGCGGGCGGCGGCCTGCTTGCCCATGGCATGCACCTCCACGCCGGCATCGTCCAGCGCGATCAGGCGATTGGCCTGGTAGCCGTGCGCGAGGAACGCGCCGGACATGGCGCGCCCGACCAGCAGCGCGATCACCGGATGTCCTTGCAGCCGCGCCGTGGCGTAGGCGCCGGCCGCGCCTGCCAGAGACTGGTGGATGCCGAACGCTTCCTCGCGCCGGCCATACGCCTGGCTGGGTGTATCGACGATGGCGACGATGGGCCGCTTGATCGCAGCGTCGCGCTCGGCCTGCACGACTTCATGCACGGCCTGTGCGAGCGACCAGCCCTCCAGCAGGCCCACCTCGCCGTTGCGCACGCGCGGGTAGGCGTTGCCGGCGTCGGGCACAACCGCGATAAAGCGTGCGGGCCGGCCGGACAGTTCCGCGTCGGCAACCTGGACGGTGGCCGGATAGCCGGGGCGGCGCGGGGCGCTGCCCGTCAGCGCTGCCAGCCAGGTCTCGCCGCGGCCTTGGGTGCTTGCTGTACTCATGACTTTGCTCCGGGTGCGTAGATGGCGCGGACGGTCTCCGGCTCCGGCTGGCACGCCGGATCGTATGCGGCCAGGCGTTGCAGATAGTGCGCGTAGCGCTCGCTGCGGTGCGCGGCGGGTACGCTCTGGGCCAGCAGCTCGCGTACCGTGGCGCGGATGGCGTCGCTGTCGTCCTCGACGTAGCGGTCGGCCAGCCCGGTGGCGATGCGCTGCTCGCCGCCGGTAAAGCTCCAGATAAAGGGGCGGTCGCGCGAATCGTATTCCGCCACGCCCGCTTCCTGCTCGATCACCTGCGGGCCGTTGAGGCCCAGGCGCGCTTCGCGCGTCACCACCAGGTAGCTGCACAGTCCCGCCGCGATCGACATGCCGCCGAAGCAGCCCACCGTCCCGGCGATCACGCCCACCACCGGCTGGTAGCGGCGCAGATCGACGATGGCTGCGTGGATGTCGGCGATGCCGGCGAGTCCCAGGTTGGCCTCCTGCAGCCGCACGCCGCCGGTCTCGAACAGGATCACGGCGCGCGTGGCCACGCCGCGCCGGTTGTCTCGCGCGGCCAGTTCCAGCGCGCCGGCGATCTTGGCGCCGCCCACTTCGCCCAGGCTGCCGCCCTGGAACGCGCCTTCGATGGCGAGGATCACGGCGGGCTGACCATCGATGCGGCCCTTGGCCACCACCACGCCGTCATCGGCCTGCGGCACCACGCCCTGGCGTTCCAGCCACGGCGAGACCAGGCCATCGAAGGGGCCGGCCAGTTCGCGGAAGCTGCCGGTATCGAGCAGTGCATGCACCCGTGCACGCGCGCCCAGTTCGACAAAACTCTCGCGGCTCAGCAGCGATGCGTGGTTCATGGTTGCTCCTTGCCATCGGTGCCGAGCGCTTCGAAGGCTTCCGCGAGCCGCATCCCCACCACGCCCGGCGTGGCGCCGAAATCATGGATGCGGATGCGCATGGCGGCGCGCGGCTCGGCGCTGAACACGCGCGAGAGCTGCGCATCCCAGACCTTGCCGTAGCCATCCACCGAAGTGGTGACGTGGACCTGGGTGATGCCGGCTGTGCCGGGTTCGACCATCACTTCAAGATCGCCGGAGCCGACCACGCCCACCAGCACGCGCTGGCTGGCCGGCGCGCCGGCGGGATATTCGAATTGGAGCTGTTCCATTATTTGTCTCCTTGCACGGGGCAATGCGCCGGTTGCGTCGCGGACGGCAGCCGGTCCAGGAAAAAAGTCGCGGCGAGCAGGTCGGCCGCGCCGCCGGGCGAGGCGTTGCAGGCCAGCATGCCGGCTTCCAGCCGGCGCAGCAGGCGCCGGCCGGCCAGCGTGGCGATGCCGCCGGCCGCCAGCACCTGGCTGGCGCCTTCCTGCATCAGCGCGAGTCCTTCGCGGCYGGCGCGGGCCAGTACGCAGGTGTCGTCGAGCCGGTGCATGATCGCCAGCAGTGCGTTGACGCGCGCGCTGGGCTCGGCATCGCCACGCGCGCGGCTGCGCCGCAGTTCGGGCAGGCCGGCGCGCAGCACATGCGGGAAGCCGGCCTGCGCCTGGCCGCGCGCGCCGCTCACGCCGTAGTCGATACACACGCGTTCGCCCTTGTTGCCAGTGCGCGCGGGGCGATGACGGTCGGGCACGCGCGCGATGGCGCCGGCGGTGCGCGCGATGCCATGCGCGCTGCGCGTGTCGCGGTGCAAGCCCGCCGCGCCAACCAGCAGGCCCAGGCTCCAGATCGCGCCGCGATGCGTGTTGATGCCGCCGGTGGCGCGCATCATCGCCGCTTCGGCGTCGCGGCCCAGCGCGCCGAGCCGCTCGCGCAGCGCCACGCCGGTCCGCGTGGCACGCAAGCCCGCCGTCGCCATCTCGACAAAGGCGGGATGCAGCGCGCGTGCCGAGATACGCATCAGGTCCAGGTTGAGATCGGCGTGGGCGCCGTTGCCGCGGCTGTCGACCAGTCCGGGCTTGGGCGACAGCGCGGCCTCGTCGATCAGCGCGCTCACAGCGAGATCCGCCAGCGCAATCGCATCCGCTTCGAAGTCGCCGGCCCAGCGCGGCGCTGCAAGCCATGCGGGGCTCGCCATCACCAGCTCCTGAAGCGTGCCGGCGGCTCGTACAGGCCGCCCGACCAGTCGACCAGGTCGGCCATGCTCTTTGCCGCCAGCAGCGACCGGGTAGCCTGGCGGCGCTGCACGCCGAGGTCCTCGGGCAGCGCGATCAGGCCGTCGCTGCGCATGCGGCGCGTGGTGCTGGTGTCGTGGCGCAATCCGATCGGCGTCACGCCGGCCACCGCTGCCAGCATGGCGCGGCGCTCTTCCAGCGAGCGCGCCTTGTAGAGATAGGCGATGCCTTCCTCGGTCAGCACGTGGGTCACGTCGTCGCCGTAGATCATCACCGGCGCCAGCGGCATGCCGCTGTCCTTCGCCACCTGTACCGCGTCGAGCGATTCGACAAAGGTCGGCTTGCCGCCGGCCTGGAAGGTTTCCACCATCTGCACCACCAGCTTGCGGCCGCGCGCGAGCGGGTCGTCGGTCTCGATCAGGTCCAGCCAGGCTGGCGTGGGGTGACGCCGTCCGCCGGGGTTGTGGCCCATATTGGGCGCACCGCCAAAGCCGGACAAACGGCCGCGCGTGACGGTGGAGGAGTGTCCATCTCCGTCGATCTGCAGCGTGGAACCGATGAAGAGGTCCACCGCATACTGCCCGGCAAGCTGGCAAAAAGCGCGGTTGGAGCGCATCGAGCCATCGGCGCCCGTGAAGAACACATCCGGCCGCGCGGCCACGTAGTGCTCCATGCCGAGTTCGCTGCCGAAGCTGTGCACGCTTTCCACCCAGCCGGACTCGATGGCGGGGATCAGCGTGGGATGCGGGTTCAGCGTCCAGTATTTGCAGATCTTGCCCTTCAGTCCGAGCGATTCGCCATAGGTCGGCAGGATCAGTTCGATGGCCGCGGTATTGAAGCCGATGCCGTGGTTGAGCGATTGCACCTGGTGGCGCTCATAGACGCCGCGGATCGCCATCATCGCCATCAGCACATGCACCGGCTTGATCAGGCGCGGATCGCGCGTGAACAGCGGCTCACAGAAGAACGGCTTGTCCGCCTGCACCACGTAGTCGATCCACGAGCCGGGGATATCCACGCGCGGCAGGCCGGCGGGGTCGTCGACGATCTCGTTGACCTGGGCCACCACGATGCCGTCGCGGAAGGTGGCGGCCTCCACCAGCGCGGGCGTGTCCTCGGTGCTGGCGCCGGTATAGAGGTTGCCGTCGCGGTCGGCCTTGTAGCCGGCGATCAGCACGATGTTGGGCGTGAGGTCCACGTAGAGCCTTGCATACAGCTCGATATAGGTGTGGATGGCGCCGACCTCCAGTTGCCCGTCTTCCAGGAACTGCGAGATGCGCAGGCTCTGCGCGCCGGCGTAGGCAAAGTCCAGCTTCCTGGCGATGCCACGCTCGAACAGGTCGAGGTGCTCCACCCGGCTCACGCTCGGAATGATCATGTGCAGCCCGTGCACCTTGGCCGGGTCCACCTCGGCCAGCGAGCGCGAGAGGAAATCGGCCTGCTTCTGGTTATTGCCCTCCAGCACCACGCGGTCGCCCGGCGCGGTGATGGCTTCGAGAAAGGGGACGATATCGGCAGTGCGCACGACACGGCCGCTGGCGAAGGCGGCGCCGCGCGCGAGGCGTTTGCGCTTTTCCGTGCGGCGGGTGTCCCACTGTCGGTCCATGACTGGGTTCGGCATCGCGTCTCCGTTGTGCTTGATGCTTGATGCTAGGGATGGCACCAAGATACGCAGCGTGCGCGGCACAAGCAATGACGCCCGGCGCGGCATCGTTACTCCAGGTGTAAGTATTGGCGGCGCGACATGGAGGCTGTTTGTCGTTTGCTAGTTCATCTTGGAGCTTTGCTAGTCACGTCGGAAGCGGATGCTTTTTGGAATCAGGTACTTACACGCCAAGCGGCGGCGGAGTTTCCCCTTGGCCGAGTGCGGAGCTTTGGCGCTCCCAACATGCCAGTCCGATTTGCCTCTTGCGAGAAGGCACGCGAATGGAGACGCTGGCGTTAGCTATCATCGATAGGCGGCCGTTGGCCGGGATTAGCGCAGATGGCTCTTCCCGACCCTTCACGGACATCTACATCTCCCGCATCAATGACCGAGTCGGCCGATGAACTGCCGTTCGACCGGGGAGGGCAAAGGGCCATAGTCGACCCGTCGCAGCCCTAGCGCGACGCGGAGCGCACGACCGCACTGCACCAGCAACCGGCCGCCCGCTTTTCAGCAAGGGTGCTCTCGAACCTCTTTGGTTCAATCAGGAACACCCCATTTATTGCACTGGATGCATCAATAGGACCAAACATCGCAATTCCCTTAACCTAGGCTGCGTCGCACACTTGCTCCCAACAACTGCTGCCGTTTGGTGCAGCCAGCGAAGGAGGCGAAGTGGACGTACAGCAAGATCAACTGCAATCGTGGATAGGGCGCAGCGAGAGGTTCGAAGACACCATCTACCCCACGCCTGTGGTGGCGCTGACCGCGACTTTGGACCATCCGGCGACGCCGGTAGTTGCCGGCACCACCCTCCCGCCACTTTGGCATTGGCTCTACTTCCTGCCGATGCATCGGCAGAGCGAAATCGGCGCCGACGGCCATGCCAAGCGCGGCGGCTTCCTTCCGCCGGTTCCCCTGCCTCGGCGCATGTGGGCCGGCAGTCAGTTCGAGTTCCGTTGCCCGATCCGCGTGGGCGACCGTGTTGCGCGGACCTCGACCATCGACGACGTCTCAACCAAGGAAGGCCGCACCGGCAAGCTCGTGTTTGTGAAGGTGCGCCACGAGGTGCGCTGCAACGAGGCCACCGAGCCGGCGCTCGTCGAATTTCACGACATCGTCTACCGGGAAGCGCAGAGCCCGAACGACGTCGCGCCGCCCCCTCAAGTCGCGCCGACCGACGCGGCCTGGCGCCGCGAGATCGTGCCCGACGACGTTCTGCTGTTCCGGTACTCCGCACTCACCTTCAATGGCCACCGCATCCACTACGACCGCCAGTACGTGACGCAGGTCGAGGGCTACCCAGGGCTGATCGTCCATGGCCCGCTGATCGCCACGCTGCTGCTAGACCTGTTGCGCCGCCAGTTGCCGGACGCAGACGTGGCGAGCTTTCGATTCAAGGCCGTGCGCCCCACATTCGACCTGAACGCATTCCACGTCAGTGGGCAACCGCAGGCCGACGGCAAATCGATCCATCTCTGGGCCTCGGACCACGCAGGTTGGCTGACGATGGACGCCACCGCCGTGCTGCGTTGATTCACGAACGACATTAAAAGAGATAGACATGCAGCCACTCAAGGGCATCACCGTTGTCACGCTCGAGCACGCGATTGCCGCGCCCTTCGCCACTCGTCAACTGGCTGATCTCGGCGCCCGCGTCATCAAGATCGAGCGGCCAGGATCCGGCGACTTCGCGCGGGGCTACGACGAGCGCGTTCGCGGCCTGGCGTCTCACTTCGTCTGGACCAACCGTTCCAAGGAAAGCCTCACGTTGGACGTGAAGCACCCCGAGGCGGCCAGGGTGCTTGAGCGGCTGGTGATGGAGAAGGCCGACGTCGTCGTGCAGAACCTCGCGCCAGGCGCGGCAGCCCGCCTCGGGCTTGGCTACGACAAGCTCTCCGGCGCCAAGCAAGGCTTGATCGTTTGCGATATTTCCGGCTATGGCGACGACCCGCACAATCCCGGCCCGTACCGCGACAAGAAGGCCTACGACCTGTTGATCCAGAGTGAGGCCGGCTTTGTCTCCGTCACCGGCACGCCTGAAGAGCCCTGCAAGGCAGGCCCCTCGATCGCGGACATTGCCGCCGGCATGTACGCCTACAGCAACATCCTCGCGGCGCTGTTGCAGCGCGGCCAGACCGGCAAGGGTCAACGCATCGACATCTCCATGCTGGAGTCGCTGGCCGAGTGGACCAGCTATCCGCTCTACTATGCATTCGAAGGGGCGGCGCCACCGCCGCGCACCGGCGCCAGCCACGCCACGATCTATCCGTACGGCCCGTTCCCGGCCGGAGACGGCACCACCGTAATGCTGGGCCTGCAGAACGAGCGCGAATGGGTCAGTTTCTGCGACAAGGTGCTACAGCTACCCGAACTCGCCACGGATCCGCGCTTCACGGCCAACTTCAGGCGAGTGGCAGAGCGGGTGGCGTTGCGTCAGATCATCGTGGATGCCTTCGCGTCCCTGACCGGCGCGCAGGTAGTCGATAGACTCGAACTCGCGCAGATCGCCAATGCCCAAGTCAATACCATGAAGGACGTCTGGGCGCATCCGCAGCTCGAGGCGCGCGGGCGCTGGACCGAAGTGGGAACGGCGACAGGGCCGGTGCCCGCCATGCTCCCTCCCGGGACCTGGGATACCGGCCCGCGGATGGATCCAGTACCTGCACTCGGCGAGCACACGGACGCAATCCTGACGGAGCTCGGCTACAGCGCGGCCGAGATCGACGGCCTGCACACGTCCAACGCCGTCTGAGGTGGCTGTCATGCCCGCCGAAATGCTGCTTCCCGCCCGCACTTACCTCTTCGTGCCCGGCACGCGCCCGGAGCGTTTTGTCAAAGCGCTTGCCAGCGGTGCCGACAGGGTCGTGCTCGACCTCGAGGACGCCGTGGCCCCCGACGACAAGGCCAATGCACGCGGCGCCATCACGACATGGCTGCAGGGTGCAACACCCGCGGAGCGGTCGCGCATCGTCGTGCGTATCAATGACGCCGGCACCCCATGGTTTGCAGCGGACCTTGCGGCTTTGAACGATGCGCCGACGACCGCCGTGCTTTTGCCCAAGGCCGAGTCGGCCGCACAGGTCGCCGAGACGCAGGCTGCCTTGCCGGATGCCGGCATCCTCGCGCTCATCGAAAGCGCACGCGGCGTGTCCGAGGTGGACCACATCGCGGCCGCCGGCGCCCAGCGCCTGGTGTTCGGCACGCTCGATTTCGCGCTTGACCTCGACATGGACATCTCTACTGACGCTTCCGGCCTTGGCTATGCAGCCAGCCGCATCGCAATTGCCTCGCGCCTGGCGGGCCTGTCGGCACCGGTCGCAGGCGTTACGCCGCAACTGGACGACGAGGAACGCCTCCTGTCGGATCTTGCGGATGCGCGACGGTTTGGCTTCGGCGCCAAGCTGTGCATCCACCCACGCCAAGTACAGCCGATCCACGCCGCACTGCATCCGGGCGCGCAGGCACTGGACTGGGCTCAGCGCGTCCTTATTGCCGATGCGGCATCGCCCGGTGCAGCCCGGCTCGACGGTCGCATGATCGACCGGCCCGTCGTGCTGCAGGCACAACGCACGCTCGCCCTTGCCCGCAACTGACCCTATTTCCCAACTTCCACCGCAGAGAGAGAAGCACCATGGCCTCCACCATCATCGACTCGCGCATCTTCGGCGACATGTTCAGCGACGCGCGCATGCGCGAAGTCTGGTCCGACGAGAACCGCACCGCCAAGTACCTGGACATCGAGCGCGCGCTGGCGAAGGTCCAGGGTGAACTCGGCATCATCCCGAAGGAAGCCGCGGACGAGATCGTCCGCAACTGCAACCTGTCGCAGATCGACTGGGCCAGGTTGAAGGCCAAGACCGAGCAGATCGGCTATCCCATCATCGCGGTGGTCAACCAGATCAATGCAAACTGCCGGGACAAGCTCGGCGAGTATTGCCACTGGGGTGCCACCACGCAGGACATCACCGACACGGCCGCCGTCCTGCAGATGCGCGAAGGCCTGGCGCTGGTCGAGCAGGATCTGGACGAGATCGGCGATGCGCTTGCCGCCCTGGCCAGCAAGTACCGTGACACGCCCGTCATCGGCCGATCCAATCTTCAGCAGGCCACGCCAATCACCTTCGGCTACAAGATGGCGAGCATCCTGGCCGGCATCGATCGTCACCGTGAACGCCTGCAGCAACTCAAGCCGCGCGTCCTCATGGGCGAGTTCGGCGGTGCGTCGGGCACCTTGTCCTCGCTGGAGAAGGGCGCCATGGAAACCCAGGCCGGACTGATGAAGGAGCTGGGACTGGCCCAACCGCTGATCTCGTGGCACACGGTGCGCGACACGATCGCGGAAGTCGGCGCCTTCCTCGGTCTGGTCGGCGGCTCGCTCGGCAAGATTGCAATGGATGTCAAGCTGATGATGCAGACCGAAGTGGCGGAGGTCTTCGAGCCCTTCGCGCCGGGCCGCGGATCGTCGTCGACCATGCCCCAAAAGCGCAACCCGATCTCCTGCCTCTACATCCACGCCAACATCTCGGTCGCGCGCCAGCATGCCGCTGCGCTCATGGATGCGATGGTGGCCGACCACGAGCGCTCCACGGGTCCGTGGGAAATCGAGTGGGTATCGCTGCCCGAGATTTTCTGCCTGATGTCCGGCGCGCTGAAGCAGACCAAGTTCATCCTCAAGGGTCTGGAAGTCGACGCTACACGCATGCGCGCCAACATCGACATCACCAACGGGCTAGTGATGTCCGAGGCGGTGATGATGGGCCTGGGCCCGTACATCGGCCGTGAATACGCACACGACCTGGTTTATGACCTGTGCCGCCAGGCACTGGCCGACAACCGACCGCTGATCGAGATCCTGGCCGCCCACCCGGAGATCAACAAGCACGTCACGCGAGCCAAACTCGATGCCATGTGCGACCCGGCGAACAACCTCGGTCAAGCCGGCGTCATGGTCGATCGGGTGCTCAGCGCGCACCGCTGAGCCCGCTCCAGCCCTTCGATACCGACCCGAACCGGCGCAGACCGGTACGCATCTGTGCGCCTCTCAACCCGGAGACAACGTCGTGAATATCCGCAAACTCCCAAAGCTGCTTTATGTACAGGTCCTGATCGGCCTGATCCTCGGCATTGCCGTGGGCCACTATTGGCCCGAGTTCGGTGCCGCGCTGAAGCCGCTCGGCGATGGCTTCGTCAAGCTGGTCAAGATGATGATCGCGCCGGTGGTGTTCTGCACCATCGTGAGTGGCATCACTTCGCTCGGCGACTCAAAGGAGATCGGCAAGACCTTGCTCAAGGCAATGGGACTCTTCTACGCACTGACGATCCTGGCCCTCATCACGGGCCTGGTCACCGTGTTCCTGATGCAACCCGGCGCCGGCATGCATATCGATCCGAAGAACCTCGACGCCTCCGTGGCGACGCGCTTCGCGAATCAAGTGCACATCCACGGCTTCACCGACTTCGTCATGCACATCATTCCGAATGCGTTCGTCGGCGCCTTCGCCGAAGGCGAGGTGTTGCCGGTGCTGCTGCTCGCCGTGCTCTGCGGATTCGGTCTAACGAAGATCGGGACGGCCGCCAAGCCGGTGCTCGAGAGCATCGAAGGCTTCTCGCAGATGCTCTTCGCAGCCTTCGGCATCATCATGCGGCTGGCACCGATCGGCGCATTCGGCGCGATGGCGTTCACCGTAGGGCGATACGGCATCAAGTCGATCGGATCACTCGGACTGCTGATCGGGACCTTCTATGTAGCCTGCGTCTTCTTTGTCGTCGTCGTACTCGGCGTACTGTCGCGTCTGCACGGGTTCAAGCTATGGCAGTTGATGCGCTACATAAAGGAAGAGTTGCTGGTGGTGCTCGGCACCTCCTCCAGCGAACCAGCGCTGCCCCGACTCTTACTCAAGCTCGAGCGGCTCGGCTGCAAGAAGGGAGTGGTCGGGTTGGTGCTCCCGACCGGCTATTCGTTCAATCTCGACGGCACGGCCATCTACCTCACGCTGGCGTCGATGTTCATCGCCCAGGCGTGCGACATCCATCTGTCGTGGCTCCAGATCGCCTCGATGCTGGGCATCATGCTGCTGACCTCCAAGGGCGCAGCGGGGGTGACTGGCAGTGGTTTCGTCGCCCTGGTCGCCACGCTCACGGTCATGCCCGATCTGCCAGTGGCTGGCGTGGCGCTGATCGTGGGAGTCGATCGCTTCATGTCCGAGGCGCGAGCGCTCACCAGCACCATCAGCAACGCAGTGGCCTGCATCGTGGTCTCGATCTGGGAAAACGCTTGCGACCGAGACGTGCTGCGCCGGGAATTGGCCGCGAACTACGCCAACGCCGCGCACGAACTCGAAGAGGGTTCGGTAGACTTGCCTGCGCCGCTCGGTCACGCCGGCCCGGCGCACTGAACCGGGCACCGGGCTTGGAGCACTGCCCGCCTCAGGATCTTCAACCCGCCGCGCGGCGGCCTTCTGGCTTGCCGCGCTTTGCCTTCATCTCGGAGAAGAAAGCGTAGAGCTGTTGCGCCGCCGGGGACAAGGTTCGACCTTTGCGCCGGATAAGACCGATCTTGCGGGTGATCACCGGGTCGTAAAGGGGCACGCTCACCAGCAGCGGATGGTCCGCGTCCGGCATGGCGATCGAAGGCACCGCGGCCACGCCGAGGCCTGCCTCGACAAGGCCGAGCATCGTCGTGACGTGCTGGGTCTCGTAGATGCTCTGCGGACGGCCGGGCAGGCTCGAAAGCGCTTGATCCAGCAGCAGCCGGTTGCCCGACGCCTTGCTGACCGAGATGTAGTCGTACTGCGCCAGTTCCGTCCAGCTCACTCGACGCTTCCTGGCAAGTGGGTGGTCGCGCCTGCAGGCCGCGACGAAACGCTCCTCCAGCAAGGGCTTGAATTCGATGTCCGGCTCCTTGCCACCGACAAAGTTCAACCCAAAGTCCGCCTCGCCCCGCGACACAGCCGATAGCACCTCGTTGGCACTGGCGTCGAAAACCTTCACCCGGATCTTCGAGTAGCGCTCGTGGTAGCGCGAGATCACCTGCGACAGGAAGTAGTAGACGGTCGAAGGCACACAGGCAATCGTCACCTCGCCCATGCGCGTGGCCGCCACACCGCGGATGCCCAGGAGCGTGTGGTCGAGGTCGTCCAGGAGTTGCTGCACCTTGCGATCGAAGTCGCGTCCGACCGAGGTCAGGCTCACGCGCCGGGTGGTGCGGTCGAGCAGCCGAACGCCGAGCGCTTCCTCGAGCTTTTCGATGCGTCGGCTGAAGGCCGGCTGCGATACATGCAGCGCCTCGGCTGCCTTGCGGAAGCTGTTGAGCTCAGCCACCGCCCGGAATGCCTGCAGATCGTTGAGATTGAAGTTGATGGTCATGGCACAGGCTCCGGGGGCAGTCTCAGTTATCCACAGTGTGCATCAATCGATCATAAACATGCAATTTACAGAAGACATCCAAAAGCGGAACATACGATCAAGGCCAAGCAAGAGCCTACTTGCATCCACCTTTCGACAATCCATCGGAGTAGACAAATTGAAGTTACAGAAGCTTCGCCTCGTTGGTGCCGTTGCGCTGGCGGCGTCCTTTGCCTGCGGCAGCGCAATCGCCGCCTTTCCTGAAAAGCCGATCACCCTCGTGGTCCCAACGGCGGCAGGGGGTGCCAACGACGCCATGGCGCGCGTCATCGGCCAAGCCATGTCGGCCATCCTCAAGCAGCCGGTCATCGTTGACAACAAGGCGGGCGGCAACGGCGCCATCGCCTGCGAGTATGTGATGCGCGCTGCGCCCGACGGCTACACGCTCATGCTGGGCTACATCRCAACGCACGCGATGAATCCGGCGCTGCAGAAGCTTCGCTACGACCCGGTCAAGGACTTCGAGCCCGTCGGCATGGTCGGATCGTCGGCGACGGTGATGGTGCTCAATCCAGCCGTCAAGGCCGGCAACGCGAAGGAGATCGTAGCGATGCTCAAGGCCGCCCCGGACAAGACCAGCTACGCCTCGGCCGGCAACGGCACGGCGCCGCACTTTGCCGCCGAGATGTTCAAGCTTTCGACAGGTACAAGCATGCTGCACGTGCCCTACAAGGGGTCCGCGCCAGCCATCACGGACACCATCGGAGGCCAGACGCAGGTGATGTTCCCAAGCCTCTTCATGGCCATGCCGTACGTCAAGGCCGGCAAACTGAAGGCCGTGGGTGTTGCAGGCGCCAAGCGCTCGACCCTCATGCCGGACGTACCCACGCTCCAGGAGCAGGGCATTGCCGACGTCGACGTCTCGCAGTGGTACGGGATCTTCGCGCCGGCGAAGACGCCCAAGCCTGTAGTCGAACAGCTCAACAAGGTGCTCAATGAGGTGCTGGCCGACAAGAGCGTGATCAAGCGCCTCGAGGACCACGGTGCCGAAGTCTCGCCCATGACGACCGACCAGATGCGCAACTATGTTGCGCAAGAGCAGGTCAAGTGGAAGAAGGTGGTCCAGGCCGCCAAGATCACCGCGGACTGAGATGAACAGGTCGATCCCTTGCGTGCTGATGCGCGCCGGCACTTCGCGAGGCCCATTCTTTCTGCGCGAGTGGTTGCCGGAGGGCGACGAGGCACGCGACCAGGCGCTGATCGGCGCCATCGGTGCCTCCGACCCGCTTCAGCTCGACGGTGTGGGTGGCGGCAGCACGCTGAACAGCAAGGTCGCCATCGTGTCGCGCTCGTTGCAGCCGGGCTGCGACATCGACTATCTGTTCGCGCAGGTCGGCGTGGGTCACTGCTCGGTCGACACGCGGCCGAACTGCGGAAATATGCTCTCCGGCGTTGCGCCTTTCGCGATCGAGCAGGGCTTGATTCCCGCGATGGACGGCACGACCAGCGTTCGCGTCTACAACGTCAACACCAAGTCGCGGATCGACGTAACGGTGCGAACGCCCGGCGGCCGCGTGACCTATGAAGGCGACGCGCGCATCGATGGTGTGGCCGGCACGGCGGCGCCCATCCTGCTCAACTTCCTCGATGCGTGGGGTGCGGTCACCGGGCAGGTGTTCCCGACAGGCAAGCGCATCGACACGATCGACGGTATCGAGGTGACCTGCATCGATGCGGCCATGCCGCTAATGATTGTGCGCGCCGGCGATCTCGGCGTCACAGGGCGCGAGAAACCGGCGGCCCTTGATGCAAACACTGCGCTCCTCGATCGGCTGGAAAGCCTTCGCCTCGAGGCCGGGCGCAGGATGGGCCTCGGCGACGTGTCCGACAGCGTCATTCCAAAGCCGGTGCTGGTCAGCATGGGCGTGTCGAACGACAGCATCACCTCACGCTATTTCACGCCGCGCAAATGCCATGCATCACACGCCGTGACGGGCGCCATTGGCGTCGCCAGCGCGTTTGCATTGCCGGGAACGGTCGCGAGTGGGGCGGCGCGCGAACCGGGCCGCCACAAGCTGGTCGTGTTGCATCCCGCCGGCCAGATCGATGTCGAAGTCGAGTTGAGCGGCCGCGCAGATTCCGCCACGGTCGAGCGCGCCGCTCTCGTTCGTACGGCACGAAAGATCATGCAAGGTCAGCTGCATCTGCCCGAATATGTGTTCTCGCGTCCAGAAGCAAGAGAAGTCGAGCCCTCAGATTTCCCGCACAGAGCCCTGACAATCATCGTGCCGACGCGCGCCGGTGGCGGCAACGACACGATGGCTCGCATCATCGCCGCTAAGTTGGGCCCGCTGCTTGGGCAGGAAGTGCTGGTCGACAACAGGGCCGGCGCGAACGGCGCCATCGCAAGCGAGTACGTGGCGGGCTCCTCGCCGGATGGCCACACCTTGATGTTCGGTTACGTCGGCACGCACGCGATGAACCCCGCACTGCAAAGGCTGGGTTACGATCCGGTTAGCGATTTTGAGCCGGTCGGGCTCGTCGGTTCTTCGTCGACCTTGATGGTCACCCATCCGGACGCCCCCGACCTGCACATGCTCATCGCTGGGCTGAAGGGGGCACCCCGCTTTTTCAGCTACGCATCTGCCGGCGATGGGACGCCGCCGCACTTCGCTGCCGAACTGTTCCAGCTCAGCAGCGGAACGTCGATGGCAAGCGCGACCTATGAGGGGGCCGCACCTGCAATCGCCGACACGGTCAATGGTCGAGCGCAGATCATGTTTCCCAGTCTATTCACGGCATACCCTTTCATCCGTGCGGGACAACTGCGCGCGTTGGCGGTGGCAGGACCGAAGCGCCTGGAGGCCCTTCCTGGCGTGCCGACGCTCGCAGAGCTGGGTGTCACTGGGGTGGATGTCGGGCAATGGTATGGGCTGTTCGCGCCGGCCGGTACGCCCGCGGCAGCCATCGATCGCCTCAATCAAGCGCTTAACGAGGTACTTGTCGATCCAGAGGTCGACGAACACTTCGAGAGCCATGGTGCACGCACCGAGCCCGGACCCGCCGACGCGCTTGCGCAGAGGCTGCAGAAGGATCTGAACCGTTGGCGCCAAGTCGTGGCTCAGGCAAAGATTGCACCGAAAGAGTCGCGCCAACTCGCGCTGGATTGACGCGACGTCCCGTACGGATTGGCGCTGGCGGCGCACGCAGCTTCATATCGGAGCCTCCGATTGTTGCCAAAATCCGCTCGCAGCTCTAGACCGGCCATAGCGGACTCGCTCGTGACCGGCGGCTCATGGCCGGGAAGAGCCCGTCCGCCGCCGTGTCGGCCAACGGCGGACCGTCGGCCAAAGCCGAGGCTCACCACGCGGTCGAGGGAAGTGAAGTACAAAAGCCGGTATAGTCACCCAGACTCCCCTTCGAAATGCAGCGCCATCGCGTCGCGTACCTCCCGAGCAAGCGCCTTCCGCCCCCTCAGCGCGATAATCCAGCGCAGCGCTAAAACGCTTGGATCCCTTGGCAAAGCCGCTAAAAGCTCTCGCGCACCATACACCGCCAGCACCGCCGGCAAGGGACTGCCCGGTCACAACGCTACCCGGTATCCGCCGCACGCCGTTAATCCCAGGCTAACGATTCCGCCGGCGGGTTGATTGATGCGGTGCACAGGTTCACCTAGATTGCGTCCATACCGGACCGATCTGCGTGCGCAAGCCCGCTTCCGGCCCCGGTGGACCCGCCGGCCAGAGCGCGGGCCAACAAACAAACCGAACCAGCCTGCGCGGGAAGCACGCCGACAGGCCATCGGGACCATCAGGACCACCAGGAGACAACACCATGATCATCTACGGAACCGCGTTGCTGGCGCTCTGCCATCTCGTCGGCCTGTTCCTCGGCGAACTGCTGGGTATCGCGATCGGCGTCAAGGCCAATGTCGGCGGCGTCGGTATCGCCATGCTGCTGCTGATCACGATACGGCTCTACCTGCACGGGCGCGGCCTCCTGCCCAAGGAGAGTGAGGCGGGCGTGGGCTTCTGGGGGGCGATGTATATCCCCGTGGTGGTGGCGATGGCGGCCCAGCAGAATGTGGTCGCGGCGCTGCGCGGCGGCCCGGTGGCGCTGATCGCGGCGGTCGGCGCGGTGCTGGTATCGGCCTGCTGCATCGCGCTGCTCAGCCGCACCGGCGACCACGCGCCCTTGCCGCCACTGCCGTCTCACGAAGCCACCCCCAGCCACGCTTCGCACTAAGGGCGCCGCCATGCAATCCATTTCGCACATCTTCCAGAACGTCCTGCTGCAGAACGGCCTGGTCACCGCCTTCGCCGCGGTCGGCATCATCATGTGGCTGTCCTCGCGGCTGTCGCGCTGGCTGACCTTCGGCCGCGTGCATGCGTCCGCCATCGCCATCGTCATCGGCCTGCTGCTGGCCTACTACGGCGGCCTCGTCACCGGCAAGGAGAAGGGCCTGGCCGACCTCTCGCTGTTCTCCGGCATCGGCCTGATGGGCGGTGCCATGCTGCGCGATTTCGCCATCGTCGCCACCGCCTTCGAAGTCCAGGTGACCGAGGCGCGCAAGGCCGGCATGGTGGGCGCCATCTCGCTGTTGCTCGGCACCATCCTGCCGTTTATCGTCGGCGCCGCGGTGGCGCGTGCGTTCGGCTACACCGACGCGGTCAGCATGACCACCATCGGCGCCGGCGCGGTGACCTATATCGTGGGGCCGGTCACCGGCGCCGCGCTGGGTGCCAGTTCCGACGTGGTCGCGCTGAGCATCGCCACCGGGCTGATCAAGGCCATCATCGTGATGGTGGGTACGCCGATGGCCGCGGGCTTCCTGGGGCTGAACAACCCGCGTGCCGCGATGGTGTTCGGCGGGCTGGCGGGTACTGTCAGCGGTGTCTCGGCGGGACTGGCGGCAACGGATCGCAGGCTGGTGCCTTATGGCGCGCTCGTGGCTACATTCCACACGGGGTTGGGGTGCTTGCTGGGGCCGTCGTTATTGTTTCTGGCGACCAAGGCGGTGGTGGGTTAGTCCGGCTGCGGCGAGCGCATCGCCAGCCTGCAAACCGCCGCCAGCGCCAGCAGGTTCGGATCCCGCTCGCGCCGCCGCAGAAAACTCAGGCCGATGGTCTGGCGCAGCCGGTATTGCGAGGATAGTGGAATAAGCGTCACCTTGTGCGCGAACACATCGCGCACGCGCCCCGGCAGCAGGGCGTAGCCCACGCCACCGCTGACCAGGTTCATCAGCGAGAAGATGTCGCCAACCTTCATCACCACGTTGGGCGTGAAGTCGGCAATGCGGAAGGCATCCACAAAGCCTTGATAGGTGATGAAGCCTTCGCTGAGGGTGACGAAGGGTTCGTCCCGGCATTGCCGCAGGTCGATGGATGACTGCTTCGCATAGGGCGAATCCGCCGGCGCGGCAAAGTAGATCTCGTCTTCGAACAGGGGAATGGACTCGATGTCCGGATCCGGTGCCGGCATGGCCATCAGCGCCGCGTCGATGCCACCTTGCTTGAGCTTGAAGAGCAGGTCCGCGTTGGAGCCCAGCACCAGTTCCGCCTGCAGTTCCGGCCGCCTGACCTTGATGCCGATCACCACTTCCGGCACGGTGCGGATGGTCAGCGAATAGAGCGAGCCGATCTTCATGTGATCCGCCGAGTACCCGGCAGCCTCGCGCGTGGCGCGGATGCCGTCGGTCATGGCCTTGAGTACATCGGTGGCGACATCCGCCAGCACGTGCGCGGCCTCGGTCGGCAGCAGGTTGCGTCCCTCGTGGCGGAACAGGGCGCAGCGCATGCCTTCTTCCAGCGAGTGCAGCGCGCGATGCACGCTGACGGTGCTCACGTCCAGCGCCTCGGCGGCCTTGGCGAGGTTGCCCGTCTCCATGTAGGCGAGCAGGACTTCGAGCTTGCGGAAGGTGATTTCTTCGTTGATTCGGTTTCGCATAGGAGGCGGCAAGCGGCGGTGGTGACCGGAGCATGATAACCAGTGCGCAACCGGCGGTGCGCTTGCGGTGCTTCTTTCGGTCGTGCCGCATGTTTCACATGACGCAATAGTCTATTGCTATGCATGGTGATAATTTGCATCCTAACTATATGGCTGCTATCATTCCATCCATGCCTCAGATCGACGCCCTCCAATTCGCCTTTACCGGCCAGATCATGCTGGCCGGCCGTCAATGGCGCCACATCTCCCAGGGCGCCATCACCGCCTACGGCATTTCCGCCGCGGCCGCCGGGCCGTTGTTGTTTATCCGCCGGCTTGGCGGCGGCGTGCGCCAGGTCAGGCTGGCCGACTATGTCGGGCTCGAAGGCGCCTCGCTGGTGCGCTTGCTCGACCAGCTTTGCGCCGCCGGCCTGGTGCGCCGGGAGGTCGATGCGAACGATCGCCGGGCCAATGCATTGTGGCTGACCGACGCCGGCGATGCGCTGGCCGAAAAACTCGAGATCGAACTCAAGCAGGTCCGCGCCACGGTCTTCGCAGATATCAGCGAGCGGGATTTCGAGGGCGCGATGCGCGTGCTCGATGCCCTCGCACGCGCAGCCGAGTCCACGCCCGGCACCGCCTCCGGATCGTAAGAACATGTCGAGCTGGCCAACCGGACGAGACTGGATCTTTTCCTTCAAAGCCTTTGCAGCGGCCATGCTGGCGCTGTTTATCGCGCTGTACCTCGGCCTGCCGCGTCCCTACTGGGCCATGGCTTCGGTGTATATCGTGGCGCATCCGCTCACCGGCGCGACCCGTTCCAAGGCGCTGTACCGCGTGCTGGGCACGCTGCTGGGCGCGGCCGCATCCATTGCCATGGTGCCGCCGCTGGTGAACGCGCCGGCCTTGTTGATGGCCGCGGTAGCGTTGTGGACCGGGGTGCTGCTCTATATCGCGCTGCTGCACCGCACGCCGCGCAGCTATGTGTTCATGCTGGCGGCCTACACGCTGCCGCTGGTGGCGTTGCCCGCGGTGAGCGATCCCGCCAGTGTGTTCGATATCGCGGTGGCGCGGGCCGAGGAAATCTGCCTCGGCATCGTGTGCGCGAGCATCGTCGGCGCCACGATCTTCCCCGCCAGGGTGGCTACCGTGCTGGGCGGGAAATCCGGCCAGTGGCTGGCCGACGCCGCGTTGTGGGCGACCGATATGCTCTGCGCGCAACCTGCCGCGAACGTCTCGCGCCATCACAGCCGCCACCGCCTTGCCGCCGACATCCTCGCGCTCGATCAACTGATCAGCCAGCTTTCCTACGACGCCGAAAGCGCCGTGCGTGTGCGGCACGCGCAGGAGCTGCGTGGCCGCATGACCATGCTGCTGCCCGTGCTGTCGTCACTGGCTTCCCTGGTGGATGCGCTGCACCAGCACGCAGCCGGCGTGCCCCGCCGTTTGTCGGAGAACATGGCGCTGGTCTCGGCGTGGATCCGCGAGGGCGCGCAAGCGCCCCTGCCAGCGTTGCAGGGTTCGCCCGACGCGCCAGTCAACGACGCCGGACTCGATTCCGGCAGTGTCGGCCCGGACTGGCCCTGCGCGCTGGCCGCCACCGCGCAGGGCCGTTTGCGCGAGCTGCTGGCGTTGTGGCAGGACTGCGTATCGCTGCAGCGCCGCATCGGCGAGGCCGCCCCGGAGGACGCCTGGACGCCGGTATTCCGGCGCTGGGGCGTGGGTGCCGCACGGCACTACGATCACGGCATGCTGCTGTTCTCCACCGCCACCACGGCCCTGGCCATCTTCTGCATGGGCATGGCCTGGATCTGGACGGGCTGGGCGGACGGTGCCAGCGCGGTCGCGCTGGGCGCAATATCCTGCTGCTTCTTTGCCGCGATGGATGAGCCGGCGCCGATGATCCGCTCCTTCTTCAGATGGAACGTGGTCTGCCTGGTGCTGGCGACGGTCTACCTGTTTGCGGTCCTGCCCAACGCGCATGACTTCGAGATGCTGGTGATGATGTTCGCCGTGCCTTACCTGATCATCGGCCTGATGATGGCGCAGCCGCGGCTCGCCCTGATCGCCATGCCGCTGGCAGTGATCACGGCCAACGACATCGGCCTGCAGGGCGCATACAACGCCGACTTCCATGCCTTCTTCAATGGCAACGTGGCCGGCATCGCGGGCATCCTGTTCGCGCTGGTGTGGACGCTGGTGGCACGCCCCTTCGGCACCAAGGCCGCGGTGCGCCGGCTGGTGCGCGCGAGTTGGGGCGATATCGCCCGCAACGCCACCGGCCGCGAACCCAGCGAGCACGCCCACCTGCGTGCCCGCATGCTGGACCGGCTGGCGCAGATCGTGCCGCGGCTGGCCGCCAGCGAGGATGAAAACGCCAGCGACGGCTTCACCGAGGTGCGCGTCGAGCTCAGCACGCTGGCGCTGCAGCGGGAGCTGCCCGCGCTGGCGCCGGAGCACCAGCGCTCGGTGCACCGTGTGCTGCAGGGCGTTGCCAGCTACTACCAGGCACGCCTGGATGCCAGGGCCGATGCGCCGCCGCAGGTGCTGCGCGAGCGGATGAGCAAGGCCATCCGCAAGGTGGCCTCGCAGGCCGACCAGGCCTCGCGCGAAGCGTTTGCCGCGCTGGTAGAAATGCACGTTGCCCTGTTTGCCGCAGCGCCCCTGGCGATGAACCCGGCTGCCGTCCAGGCCGCAAGCCCGGCCGGTATCGAGAAATAAGAGAGCATGGAAGCGAGCAATAGCAATGCGCGGTGAAATCGACGTCTATGGTGTGTTTGTCCCGAGCCTGCTGGCGTGGATGCTGGTGGCTTTCCTGATTACCGCTTGCGCGCGCGCCGTGCTGGCGCGTGCAGGTTTTTACCGGCTGGTCTGGCACCGGTCGCTGTTCAATCTGGCTTTATACGGGATCGTCCTGGGTGGCACCGTCTACCTTGCCTATCGGCTGCAGTCATGAAACTCARTCTACGTACGCTTGGCCCCATCGTCCTTACCCTTGTCGTCACCGCGGTCGCGGTCGTCGTCGTCAAGCACCTGTGGGATTACTACACGATCGCACCATGGACGCGCGACGGCCATATACGCGCCGACGTGATGCAGATCGCGCCTGATGTGTCCGGTCTGGTGACCAAGGTCCTGGTCAAGGACAACCAGCGCGTGCAGCGCGGGCAACCGCTGTTCGAGATCGACCGCGACCGCTTCGCGCTGGCGCTCCAGCAGGCGCAGGCCACGGTGGCCGCGCAAAGCGCGACGCTCGCCCAGGCCCGCCGCGAAGCCCGGCGCAGCCAGACGCTGTCCGATGTGGTCTCCAAGGAAGTGGTGGAAGAAGGCCTGGCCAAGGTCCAGCAAGGCGAAGCCGCGCTGGCGCAGGCGCAGGCGGCGGTCGACCTCGCCAGGCTCAACCTGGAGCGCACCAGCGTGCTCAGCCCGGTGGACGGCTACCTGAACGACCGGCTGCCGCGCCTGGGCGACTATGTCAACACGGGCCGCCCGGTGCTCTCGATGGTGGATGCAAGTTCCTTCCACGTGGAAGGCTATTTCGAGGAAACCAAGCTGCACGGCATCCATATCGGCAATCCGGTTGAGATCCGCGTCATGGGCGAATCCATGGTGCTGCATGGCCACGTGCAGAGCATCGCCGCCGGCATCGAGGACCGGGACCGTACCAACGGCTCCAACCTGCTGCCAAACGTGAACCCGACCTTCAACTGGGTCCGACTCGCGCAACGCATCCCGGTGCGCATCGCGCTGGACGATCCGCCCGCCGACCTGCGGCTGGTGGCCGGCCGCACCGCCACCGTCTCGGTGCGGGAGCCGGGCAAGGACAAGCTCGCGGCAACCGGCCAGGGGGCCGCAACCCACGGAGCCATGCAGTGAATGCCCTGCGCCTTGCCTTGCTGCCGGCCCTGGTGCCGTTGCTGTTCGCCTGCACCACGGTTGGCCCCGACTATCACGTGCCGGAAAATGCGGCCGTCAAGTCGGCCACCGCCAATGGTCCCTTGCTTGGCACGGACAACCCCGCGGTGTCGATCGCGGCTGTGCCGGATGGCTGGTGGCGTCTCTACGACGATCCCAAGCTGAATCAACTGGTGCAGGAGGCGTTGGGTGCCAACACGAACCTGCGCGTTGCCGCCGCCAATCTCAAGCGCGCTATCGCGGTCTACCACGAGGTGGAAGCGGAGAACCTGCCCGGGGCCAGTATCCTGGCCGGTGCGCAGCGCGGGCAGATTGCCGGCGAACCGCTGCTCAAGGAAGAGAAGATCCCGGTGATGAACTTTGGCGATGTCGGCCTCAATGTTTCCTACCTGATCGACTTCTTCGGCAAGCTCGCGCGCGCGGACGAAGCCGCGCTGGCCGGCGCGCAAGCCAGCCAGGCCGCGCTCGACCAGGCGCGTGTCGGCGTGGCCGCCGAGACCGTGCGGGCCTATGTGCAGGGTTGCGCCGCCACGCATGAACTGGATGTGGCCGAGCATCAGCTCGCCCTGCAGCAACGCGGTGTCGAGCTGGCGCGCAAGTTGGTCGACGCGGGGCGCGGCCAGCCGATCGACCTGTTGCGTTCCCAGGCGCAGGCCGACACGCTGCGCGCCGCGTTGCCGCGCTTCAAGGCCGAACGGGAAGGCGCGGCGTATCGCCTGGCGGTGATGCTGGGCAAGCCGCCCACCGCAGCATCGCTGACGGAATATGCCTGCCGCGAAGAACCCAAGCTGACCCAGGCCTTGCCCGTGGGCGACGGCGCCGCGCTGCTCAAGCGGCGGCCGGACGTGCGCCAGGCCGAGCGCGAACTCGCCTCGGCCACCGCAACGATCGGCGTGGCCACGGCGGATCTCTATCCTTCCATCCGCATCGGCGCCTCCGCCGGCTTTACCGGCATCCTGGACCACCTCGGCCAGGCGCCGACCGCGCATTGGGGCTTTGGCCCGCTGATCACCTGGAACATCCCCACCAGCGGTACGCGCGCGCGCATCCACGGCACGGAAGCCGGCGCCGAGGCAGCGCTGGCGCGCTTCGACGGCGTGGTGCTCAATGCGCTGCGCGAAACGCAGGCCGCGCTGAGCAGCTATACGCGTGAGCTGGAGCGCACCGAGGCCCTGCGCGATGCCCGCGACAAGGCCAGCGAGGTGGCGCGGCAGAACCGGCAGCTCTACCAGCTAGGCCGCTCGCCATACCTGAACAGTCTCGATGCCGACCGTACGCTGGCCAGTACCGAGGCCTCGCTGGCCGCGTCGGAAAGCCAGGTTGCGCTGGACCAGATCAACCTGTTCCTCGCGCTTGGCGGTGGCTGGCAGAATGCCCCGGAAGTGAAGACGCAGCCGATGGGCGGAGATTGAGCGGGCATTGAGCGGGCAGCGGGCAGCGGGCAGCGGGCAGCGGGCAGCGGGCAACCGTTTACACTCTCACCCCGGCATCTTGCCTGGTAGAAAGCAGAACGTAGAAAGCAGAAAGGAATAGCAGCACCATGGTTTATCCCTCGATCCAAAAAACCCTGTCGATCGCAATTACCGCGCTCGGCATCGTAGCCTCGGGCGCCGCGCTGGCGCAGGAACAGACCGTGCGCGTCGGCACTGTCAGCGGCCCGGATGCGCAGGTCTGGCAGGTGGTCCAGAAAGTCGCCAGGCGCGACGGGCTGAATATCAAGGTCGTCGAGTTCAACGACTACGTGCAGCCCAACGCCGCGCTCGACGCCGGCGACCTGGACGCCAACAGCTTCCAGCACCAGCCCTACCTCGACAGCCAGATCAAGCAGCGCGGCTACAAGATGGTCAGCGTGGGCTACACCTACATCTCTCCGCTGGGTATCTATTCGCAGAAGCTGAAGTCGCCCAAGGACCTGCCGCAAGGCGGGAAGGTGGCCGTACCCAACGATCCCTCCAACGAGAACCGCGCACTGTTGCTGCTGGCCGCGCAAGGCGTGATCAAGCTCAAGAGCGGGGCGGGCACCAACGGCGTGAACGCGACGCCGCTGGACGTCAGCGACAACCCGAAGAAGCTGAAGATCGTCGAACTCGACGCCGCGCAACTGGCGCGCGCGCTGCCCGATGTGGCCGCGGCGGTGATCAACACCAATTACGCGCTGGCCGCCGGCCTGCAGCCGACCCGCAACGCGATTGCGCTGGAAGACATCCACAGCCCGTATGCCAACATCATCGCGGTGCGCACCCAGGACAAGGACAAGCCGTGGGTGAAGAAGCTGGTGGCCGCCTATCAGTCGGAAGAAGTGAAGCAGTTCATGAAGAACGAGTTCAAGGGCGCGATGGTGCCGTCGTTCTGAGCGGCCGGGTGATGCCGGGGCCTCGTTAGTCCGAGCCGGCTTGCCAACAGCAAACCCCCTCAGGATCGCGGTATCTACCCGTTACACAAAGGTGTCGATGGATAGTGCGGTTAGCGTCACCAGCATGCCGGCCCTCAGCGCCCGGACCCGTCCGAAGACTGGAGCGTAGAACGCGCCAATCCGAATCCTGGGCGAGTTCGGGCGCGATGGCAGAGAGGGCTCAGTTCCAAATGGGATCTTCCTTCTGCATCTGTTCCTTGGTCTTCATCTCCCAGTACGCACCGATCTGACGTTCTGTTACGTAACCCCGCTTCCTGGCATCGATCTGACTAAAGTGCTTGTAAACCTGCGGCATACCCGCCTTGGCTTCTTCGCGGGTTAACTTGCCGTCATGGTTGACGTCGGCCGCCTTGAAATGCTCGGCAATGATGGCCTTGGCTTCTGCGGTGGTCGCCGGCGCGGCCGGAATCTGGCTTGAGTCGGCTCCTTGTGGCTGCTGAGCGCTCGCACCCGTAAAGACGAGCGCCATCACAACGGTCAAGCCAACTGCGGGTAATTTACGCACGATCATTTTTCTCTCCTCCAGCATTTGCGGTTCCGCATTGCCTTCTCACGAAAAATTCCCGGGTAAATGAAAATCCCCCGCAAGGCAATGCTCACAGGGGATTCTAGGCACTCAAGGCCGGCTTACCAACACCTTTGTGTAACGGGTAGATCGCCCGATCCGGAGCCGGGTTTTTGTTGGGCCTCGTTGGCTCCGGCTCGCGCCGCCTATTCCCTGGGCATGAAGGTGATGTTCACGTTGGCGGGCGCCACGCCGTTGTCATCGCGCGGCAGCGGATCGGATCGCTCCACCGCGCGCAGCACGGCGTTGTCCCAGCCGGCATTGCCGCTGGACTTGCTCAGCCGTGCCGACAGCAGCGAGCCGTCTGGCGCCAGGTGCACCGCAACCACCGCGGCCGGGTTGCCGGCTATTTCCTCCGTGAAGATGATGTTCGGCTTGACGCGGCGCCGCACCTTGTCCGCATATCCCGGCGACGCACCGCCGCCCGCGCCGGCCCCGGTGCCCGCCTTGCTGCCCACGCCGCCGGTGGTGGGCGCGCTGTTGGCCATTGCCTGCAGGCGAGCCAGTTCGTGCTGGCGCTGCTGCTTCAAGGCGGCCTGGCGCTCGCGCTGCTCGGCCTGCCGGGCTGCTTCGGCAGCTGCGGCCGCCGCGGCGGCGGCTGCTGCTGCCTGGCGGCGCTTCTGCGCTTGCAAGGCGATGTCTGCATTCTCCTCCGGCTCCGGCTTGACCACAGGCTCGGGCTTCGGCTGGACCACCGGCTGCGGCTGCGCAATGTTGGGAATGCTGTCCCACAGTTCGGCTTCGACACCGGCCGGGGTCCGGCTTTGCCAGTGCACGCCGTAGTAGAGCAGCATGCCCAGCAGCACGTGCATAAACAGAGCCAGCAGGAAACATTTCAGCGTTCCCCGTTCCTGTTCCGGTCGATAGGGATAGGCGATGGGCTTCATGGCGCGGACTGGCTAGGCCGCCGATTGTTCAATTCAGTGTCACTCTGGCATCACTCCCACGCAATGTGAAAGTGTACGTTGCAATGGTTTGTGCGCGAACCCGCGCATGAGATCCTTCACATGCAGCTTAGGTCGGCATTGGCGGCCTAGGCAAGCGCGATTCCGCGGACCACAGTTCCATGCGTCCGGGCGGTAAACCGGGAATTTGACACATGCATCCCGCAGTCCTTGCACGCCACAAAATCGAGGCGACACAAGAAAAGCGGCGGCTCCGCCCCTGCCCGCGACCGGGTCGGACGCCGCTTTGCCCGGCACGGTCTAAGCTATATGGCAAAGATCCCACTCCCGTCCTCGCAGGGTGATCGTCATGGCCGCGCGTTCCATCGCTTCCCTTTCCCTCAGCTTCGGACTGGTCTCGATACCGGTCAAGGTGTACGCCGCGACGGAGAGCAAATCCGGGGTGAGCTTCAACCTGCTGCACAAGGGCTGCGGCTCCCGCCTGAAGCAGCAGTACGTGTGCCTGCGCGAGGACGTGGTCGTGGAGCGCTCCGAGATGGTCAAGGGTTATGAGTTCGAGAAAGATCACTATGTGGTCTTCGAGCCCGAAGAACTGGACGCGCTGGAGCACGAAGCCCGCCATACGATCGATATCGTATCGTTCGTGCCGGCGGGCGCGATCGATCCGATCTACTTCGACAACACCTATTACCTGGGACCGGACAAGCGCGGCGCGAAACCGTACGCCTTGCTGACCGAAGCGATGCGCCGCACCGGCACCTGCGCACTGGCCCAGTGGGTCTGGAAAGGCAAGCAGTACATGGTCCAGGTACGGCCCGGGGACGATGGCCTGATCCTGCAGCAGTTGCTCTATGCCGACGAAGTGCGCCCGATGGCCGACCTGCATGTGGAGAAGGCGGACGTGCAGCCCGCGGAACTGGCGCTGGCGCAGCAGTTGATCGAGCAGAATTCGGTGGACAGCTACGATCCCGCCGCCTATGCCGACGAGGAGAAGGCGCGGGTACTCGCGGCCATCGACAAGAAGATCGCCGGCAAGAAAATTACCGTGACGGAACAGCGCGAGGCAAGCCAGGGCGCGGAAGTCATCGACCTGATGGAAGCGTTGCGCGCCAGCGTGCAGCAGCGCAAACGCGCAGCCGCCAAAACCGCCTCGGCGGCCCCGGCGCCGGACGCACCGAAGGAGCGCAAGGCCGCGCGGCGCGCGCCGGCGGCTGCGCCAGCCCCCGCGCGCCGCGCGAGCGGCAAGAAGTGACTGCCACATGACGCTATACACGCTGCGCGAGGTCCGGGACCTGCTCGGTATCCCGCGCTCGGTTGCCGCCAGGCTGATCGCGGATGGCGTGGTGACGCCAAGCAGGGGCACGCGCCGTGAATACCTCTTCACCTTCCAGGATATGGTGATGCTGCGGACCGCCAACTCGTTGCACGAGGCGCATATCCCGAGCCGGCGCATCTCCCGCGCGCTCTCGAGACTGAAGGCATCCAGGGGGCAGGAAGCGCCGCTGACCGGCGTACGCGTTCGCGCGATCGGCAACGAAGTGGCGACCCGCGACGCCGTCCATCAGTGGCAGGCGGAATCGGGCCAGCTACTGATGGACTTCGAGCCGGACGAGGCCGGCGCTGCCGCCGTCCATTCCATTCATCGCCCCCGCTCCGCTGAAGCGAGCCTCTGGTTCCGGACCGGTTGCGAACGGGAAGCCGATGCGCCCGATGAAGCGGAGCAGGCCTACCGTCGCGCGCTGTCCATCGACGGCGGCTATCTCGAACCCTATCTCAACCTGGGCTGCATGCTATGCGATGCCGGCCACTTCGGGGAGGCGGTCGCGCTCTACCGCTGCGGCCTTGCGCATCTGCCGGACGAACCGCTGATGCACTTCAACCTGGCCATCGCGCTGGAGGACGACGGGCTGCAGGCCGAGGCGCTGGCCAGTTACGCGCACTGTATCGAGCTGGCGCCGGAGTTCGCGGATGCCCACTTCAATGCTGCACGGCTGTATGAGACGCTGGGCAACGATTTGCGTGCCATCCGGCATTTCAACGCATACCGCAAGCTGCAGTCGCGTTGAGTCCAGCCACGCATGCGCATCTCGCTTGCGTGCCATCGTCACGGACGGCACCCTTGCCCGGACTCAGGCGCCGGCGTGGCGCAGGTCAAGCACGCGCTGGGCCTTGCCGGTGGCGGTGGTCTTGATCTCGCCGGCGTTCAGCACACGCACCGCCGTGGAAACGCCCACCATGGTCTTCACCCGGTGCTGCAGCTCGCGCCCGAGTTGCGCCCGGTCGCTATCGGTGAGCGCCTCGCAGACCCCGGCGCGCGCCTCCACCGAGACGGATAGCGCGTCCATATGCCCGTCGCGGGTGATGCACAACTGGTAGTTGCCGCTCAGGCGGGCGATGCCGAGGATCAGTTCCTCGATCTGGCTCGGGAACACATTGACGCCGCGGATGATCAGCATGTCGTCCGAACGCCCGGTGATCTTCGCCAGCCTGCGCATCGAGCGCGATGTCGGCGGCAGCAGCGTGGTCAGGTCGCGCGTGCGGTAGCGGATCATCGGCATGGCCTCTTTCGACAGCGAGGTGAATACCAGTTCGCCCTGGCTGCCGTCGGGCAGCACCTCGCCGGTGATGGGGTCGATGATTTCGGGATAGAAGTGATCTTCCCAGATGACCGGGCCATCCTTGCTTTCGATGCATTCGCAGGCGACGCCGGGGCCCATGATTTCCGAGAGCCCGTAGATATCGATGGCCTGGATGCCAGCGCGTGTCTCGATCTCGCTGCGCATGCCCTGCGTCCACGGCTCCGCGCCGAAGATGCCGATCTTGAGCGATGACGCCGCCGGATCCAGGCCTTGTCGTGCCATTTCGTCGAGCAGGTTAAGCATGTACGAGGGCGTGACGAGGATGATCGATGGCTCGAAATCGCGGATCAGCTGGACCTGCTTCTCGGTCTGGCCGCCGGACATCGGCACGACCATGCAGCCGAGCCGCTCCGCGCCGTAGTGGATGCCCAGGCCGCCGGTGAACAGCCCGTAGCCAAATGCGTTGTGCAGCGTGTCGCCGCGGCGGCCGCCCGCCGCGCGGATGGAGCGGGCCGTGACGTTGGCCCAGGTGTCGATATCCCGCGCGGTGTAGCCCACCACGGTCGGCTTGCCGGTGGTGCCGCTCGATGCATGCACGCGCACGACCTCGTCCCTGGGGACGGCAAACAGCCCGAACGGGTAGTTGTCGCGCAGGTCCTTTTTCGAGGTGGTGGGGAATTTCGCCAGGTCGGACAACTGGCGCAAATCGTCGGGATGCACGCCGGCGGCGTCGAACGCGCTGCGGTAGTGCGGCACGTTGTCATACGCATGCCGCAGCGACCATTTGAGCCGTTGGAGCTGCAGCGCCTGGAGTTCGTCCCGGCTGGCGCGTTCGATGGGCTCGAGCTCGCCCGGTTGGGGAATTGGCTGGACCACGGTTGTCTCCTGATGGTGTCGCGAAAAAATAGGATGGAACGGTGGCGGGGATGGGGACGCCACTCGACAGATCGCCGGCCCGGCCGTTCGACGCATGCGCGGCGAACGGCCAGGCGGGCACGCCGGCTAGACGGCGCGGCCCTTATGCAGGCTCGCGCTGCGCAACATGGCGCCGGCTCTGCACGACGCGGAAGCGGTTGGCGACAAAGGCGGTGTCGGCGAGACTCGCATTGGCCGCGGGGTTTGCGCCGGTGGCGTGGAAGTCGGAGAACGCCGCGGACTGATTGACGAAGACGCCGCCCGTCAAATTGACGGACAACGCCACGCCGCCGCTCACGGCTGCCTCTTCGGCGGCATCGAGCACCGCCTCATCCGTGCTGTAGACCGACAACGTCAGGGCGCCGCGCGTGCGGGCGATGCGCGCCGCAAGTGCCAGCGAATGCGCGCTGGAGTCGGTGGCGATCACGAACGCGATCGGGCCGAACCACTCCTGCGTAAAGGTGGCTTCATCGTGGTTGGCGTCGAGCTGCAGCAGGACCGGCGTGGCGATCGTGGCGTCGGGGAATTCGGGATGCGCGAGGCGCTGGCTGGCCAGCAGCGGCTTGCCGAGCCGGGCCACCTGATCGATCCGGTCCAGCACGCCCCGGTTCTGGATCGCGCCGGTGAGTTCGACAGCCTTGGCCGCATCGGCGGTCAGCTTCTGGACGGCACCGGCGATGGACCGGGCGACCTCTTCAAACGACATGGTGCCTTCGGCGGTCTTGATGCCATCACGCGGCACATAGATATTCTGCGGCGCCGTGCACATCTGCCCGGAGTACAACGCAAGAGAAAACGCGATATTGCGGGACACCGCCTTGAGCGCATCCGCCGAATCGATCACGATCTGGTTGACGCCGGCCTTTTCCGTATAGACCTGGGCCTGCGGCGCATGTGTCTCGAGCCAGTCGCCGTTGGCGGTGCTGCCGGTGAAATCGATCAGCCGGATCTCGTCGCGTGTGGCCAGCGACTGCACCAGCGCGCCGTCGTTGGGGGCGGTCGCCAGCAAGGTCACCACGTTGGGGTCGAAGCCAGCCTCCGCCAGCACTTGCCGCGCAATGCGCACGGTGATGGCAAGCGGCAGGATCGCGGCCGGATGCGGCTTGACGATGACGGCATTGCCGGTTGCCAGATCGGCGAACAGGCCGGGATAGCTGTTCCAGGTGGGGAACGTGCAGCAGCCGATCACCAGGCCGATGCCGCGCGGCACGATGGTAAAGCGCTTTTCCATGGCGAGCGGCGGATTCTTGCCTTGCGGCTTTTCCCAGTAGGCCGTCTCCGGAATAATGCGCATCGCGTCCCATGCATAGGCGATTGCCTCCAGCGCGCGATCCTGCGCGTGCGGGCCGCCGGCCTGGAATGCCATCATGAAGGCTTGCCCGGTGGTGTGCATCACGCTGTGCGCAATCTCGAAGCTGGCCTGGTTCAGCCGCGCCAGGATCTCCAGACTCACGCCGGCCCAGGCCTTGGGGCCCGCCTTGCGGTACTGTGCCTGCGCCGTCCGGGCCGCGGCGAGCAGCGCGTCCGGTTCCGCCTTGGGATAGCCGATACGCAAGGCTTGGCCGAAGGGCGAACGCTCTTCGCCGACGTGGCCGTTGCTGCCGGGTTGATCGAGTGAAAAGGGTTGTCCGAGCTGCGCCTTGAATGCTGCCTCGCCATCGGCGGCGGCGGTTTCACCGTAGGCGCGCGGACTGGGCATCTCGTTGAAGGGGCTCCAGTAGCCGCGTGTCCTGATGGCTTCCAGGGCGCGTTCGAGGGTACTTTCGTGTTTGGTGAACAGGGAATGATGCATTGCGGGGGCCGTATTTCTTGGAGGTTGCAGGACTTCGATTACCGTTACCGTTCTTTACCGTTCGTCGTAGCTCACGACAACCCGATCCGACACCGGATGGCATTGGCAGGTAAGGACGAAGCCATCGTCGATCTCGTGTTGTTCGAGCGTGTAGTTCTTTTCCATCTTCACTTCGCCTTCGAGGACCTTCGCCCGGCACGTGCAGCACACGCCGCCCTTGCAGGCATAGGGCAGGGCAAGACCCGCCTTCAGGCCGACATCGAGCACGCTGACGCCCACATACGGCAGCCGCAGCTTGCGCTTCTTGCCGTCGATGATCAGTTCCAGATCCGCGGCCGGGGTGTCGTCCGTGATCTCGATGGGCGGCACGCCGGCTTGCGGCAGCGGGGTGCCGAAGCGCTCCACGTGCACCTTCTCGGGTGCCACGCCGGCTGCCTTGAGCGCGGCTTCGGCGGCGTCCATCATCGGACCGGGGCCGCAGATGAAGGCTTCATCGATTTCATTGGCCGGCGTCAGCGTTTCCAGGAATGCCCGGCATTTCTCCTGGTCCAGCACGCCGTTGAACAACTCGACTTCCTGCAAATCGTCGGACAACACGTGGTACAGCGAGAACCGGCTCATATAGCGGTTCTTCAGGTCCTCCAGTTCCTCGGCGAACATGATCGCGTCGACGCTGCGGTTGCCGTACACCAGCGAAAAGCGGCTGGTCGGCTCCGTCTCCAGCGTGGTCTTGATGATGGCAAGCACGGGCGTGATGCCGGAGCCGCCGGAGAATGCCACGTAGGACCGCGACAGATCGGCGTTCAAGTGCGTGAAGAAGCGGCCATCGGGGGTCATCACCTCGATCTCGTGGCCGGGCTGCAGCGTATCGAACGCAAAGTTCGAAAAACGGCCGCCGCGCACGCGCTTGATGCCGACGCGCAATTCGCCATCGCGATCGTAGTCGGTGACGCCCACGCAGATCGAGTACGAGCGGCGGGTCTCCTCGCCGTCGAGGTGCGCCTTTAGCGTGACAAATTGCCCTTGCGTGAAGCGGTATGCGTCGCGCAGGTTCTCGGGCACCTCGAAGGAGACGGTCACGGCATCGGCGGTTTCGGGCCGTACCTCGCGGATACGCAACGGGTGGAAATGTGGAGTCGCCATGGTGTCGGTCCAGGTCAGTACGGTTTGAAGTAGTCGAACGGCTCGCGGCAATCGATGCAGCGATACAGTGCCTTGCAGGCCGTCGAGCCGAACTGGGCCAGGCGTTCGGTGTGCACGGAGCCGCAGCGCGGGCAGGCCGGCTTGTCCTGCGCGGCCACGCGCGGCACGAAGCGGATGGTCTGCTCTTGCGCGGTGTGGCCGCTGCCGCAGTTGCCGGCAGGTGGAGCGATGCCGTAGCGGCGCAGCTTGTCGCGCGCTTCGCCCGTCATCCAGTCGGTGCTCCACGCGGGGGCAAGCACGGTGACGACGCGATGGGGGACGATCCCGGCGGCGTCCAGCGCCTGCTCGATATCCTCGGCAATCTGCGACATCGCCGGGCATCCCGAATAGGTAGGCGTGATGACGACCTCGATCGCATCGTCCGCGCCGTGGCGCACGTCCCGCAGGATGCCCAGTTCGCGAATCGACACCACCGGGATTTCCGGATCCGGGACTGCTTCAAGGACGGCCCAGGCGTGTTCCAGCGTGGCGTCGGCATGCATCAATGTGGCGGCGTTCATCGCGATCTACCAGGTAGCGCCAGGATGCTGGCGTGCCAGTGACTGCATTTCGGCAAGCAGGAATCCCATGTGTTCGGAATGCTCGCCGTGCTTGCCGGTCGTGATGTGTTTTACCGGGGACGGCATCTCGAGGGTCGCCTCGGCAAGGACTTGCGCAACGCCTGCCTGCCATGCGGGTTCGAGGCCCGCCACCAGGGGGCCGACACCGGCCTCGGCCATCGCGATCTCCACCGCATCGGTTGCGAAGAACTCACGCGTGTACGGCATCAGGTAGTCCAGCGCTGCCTGCGCGCGCCGGTGCGACTCCGCCGTGCCGTCGCCGAAGCGGATCAGCCACTCGCTCGCGTGGGTGAGGTGATAGCGCGTCTCCTTCAGCGATTTCGCGGCGATCGCCGCCAGTTGCGCATCGCTGGACGATTGCAACGCCGTCCACAGATGGGCCATCAGCGCGGAGTACAGGAAGTTGCGCACTATCGTGACGGCATAGTCGCGCTCGGTACGCACGGTGCCGGCAAGCGGCCCGAAATGCGGCAACTCCACCATCGTGTAGTTGGCGAACTCACGCTCGCTTCGGAAGTAGGCGTAGCTGTCTTCGGTCTTCTTCGCGCCGCTCAGCGCTTCGTCGAGCGTAGCCGCGTGCGAGTACAGCAGCCGTGCCTGGCCGATCAGATCGAGGCTGATATTCGCCAGCGCGATATCTTCCTCCAGCGCCGGGCCATGGCTGCACCACTCGCTATTGCGCTGGCCGAGGATCAGCGCGTTATCGGCCAGGCGCAGCACGTATGACAAATGTTGTGGCGTGTTCATCATGGCGTCTCGTCTTACATGTGGTCGACTTCGGCGGGCAGCACGAAGAAGGTCGGATGCCGGTAGATCTTGTCGCCGGCCGGCTCGAAGAACGACTCCTTGTCGGCGGGATCGGACGCCGTGATCGCCGCCGATGGCACCACCCAGATACTCACGCCTTCCTGCCGGCGCGTATAGACGTCGCGCGCCATGCGCAGCGCCGTGCTTGCGTCGGACGCGTGCAGGCTGCCGCAGTGCTTGTGGTCCAGGCCCTGCTTGCTGCGCACGAACACTTCCCAGATTGGCCATTCCTTGTTCATCGTCATCTCCTGTTCAAGCGGCTTGCTTGTGCGCCCGCGCGGCTTGTTTCCCGGCGTAGGCCAGCGCGGCTTCGCGCACCCACGCGCCATCGTTGTGCGCCTTCACCCGGGTGGCGAGGCGCTCCTTGTTGCAAGGCCCGTCGCCGTTGACGACGCGCCAGAATGCTTCCCAATCGATCGCGCCATAGTCGTGCGCCCGGCGTGCCTCGTTCCACTTCAGGTCCGGGTCGGGCAGCGTCACGCCGAGTATCCTGGCCTGCTCGACTGTCGCATCGACAAACTTCTGGCGCAGGTCGTCGTTCGAGATCCGCTTGATGCCCCACTGGAACGACTGGCCGCTGTGGATGGAATCCTTGTCGCTCGGGCCGAACATCATCAGCACCGGCCACCACCAGCGATCCACCGCCTGCTGCACCATGTCCTTCTGGGCTTGCGTGCCCTTCATCATCGACAGCAGCGCGTCGAAGCCCTGGCGCTGGTGGAACGACTCCTCCTTGCAGATGCGGATCATGGCGCGCGCATACGGGCCGTACGTGCAACGGCACAGCGGGATCTGGTTCATGATCGCCGCGCCATCCACCAGCCAGCCGATCACGCCCACATCCGCCCAGGTCGGCGTCGGGTAGTTGAAGATGCTCGAATACTTGGCCTTGCCGGCGTGCAGGGCATCGACCAGCTGGTCGCGCGAGACGCCCATCGTTTCGGCGGCGCTGTACAGGTAGAGACCATGCCCACCCTCGTCCTGCACCTTGGCCAGCAGGATCGCCTTGCGCTTCAGGCTCGGGGCCCGGCTGATCCAGTTGCCTTCGGGCTGCATGCCGATGATTTCCGAATGCGCGTGTTGGGAAATCTGCCGGATCAGCGTCTTGCGGTAGGCATCGGGCATCCAGTCCTGTGCTTCGATCTTGCCGTCGGCCGCCATCAGGGCATCGAAACGCCCTTGCTGCGGCGAGGCATCCGCCAGTGCCGGATCGTTCGGTTGCGCGTTGCCTGGGATATCGAGAGATTGGGTGTACATGGAGATTTCCTGGGAGGCGATGACGCAGTATATTTATAAACCGACCGGTCGGTCGATGAATTGTTTGGATTGAGTCGGGAAATTGATAGTCAGAAACTCAGGGGGTGTGGGGCTAGATACCTGGAGACGGGCGGGTGTGCGCCAGGAGCACCTCTTCGAACGCTCCAACACACCCTCCAAAGAGTTCTCCAAGGAATCCTCCATCCAACACTCCATGGATTCGCCGCTACGCTATACTTGTTGGGCATCTGAGGGGAATTTGAGCCATCCAAAGAACCATCCATCGTACCCAGCTATGGACTTTCCAAATAGCCCTACAGCCCTACCAAAAACTCCCGGCCGGTAGTCACCGGCACGGCACGGCCCCTGCCAAGTCAAAGGTATCGCAATACCGCACATAATTCATGGCCGACGTAACGACAATTCAACCGCTTTATCTCGAAGAGAGGGCGCTCCATGCGCCACTTGAACAGGCTACCGAACTAGCTAAGAAGGCAAGAACACTGCTCACGAACGGCCATGGACCCGTCGCTACAGCGCTGGCACCGTTGTTGCGAAACATGAATTCGTACTACTCGAACAAGATTGAAGGCCAGCACACGACGCCGAAAAGCATCGAGCAAGCGCTGAAGAAGCACTACTCGGAGGACCGGGAGGAGTACAAGAAGCAGCTCGTGGCGATTGCGCACATCCGAACCGAAGAGACCTTGGAGGTGGAGTGGCAAGGAGAAGATACCGCCCAGATGTTCGCCCCAGGTAAGGTGCAGCGCATCCATCAGCTGTTCTTCGAGGGCATGCCTCCTCAGTTTCGATTCACGGAGCAGGGAGAGCCGATTCATCCTGGTGAATTTCGGGAGAAGGTCGTGAGCGTGGGCAAGCACGATGCTCCGCCAGTCGCGCTCATACCTCGGTTACTGGAAGAATGGAGTACTCGCTACTCGCGCGTCAGGGGGTTCGAACACCAGTTGATTGCTGCCGCTTGCTCCCATCATCGCCTGGCTTGGATTCACCCCTTCATTGACGGCAATGGCCGAGCCTGCCGCCTCCACTCGCATCTCACTCTTCACGCCTCGGGGCTGACGGATGGGCTTTGGTCGGTGCTACGTGGATTCGCCCGGACGCATCAGGAGTACTACTTGCGACTGGCCTGCGCAGACCAGCAAAGACGCAATGATCTGGACGGGCGAGGAAACCTGTCGCAGGAGGAGTTGGTCAAGTTCGTGCACTACTTCCTCGAATGCTGCCTGGACCAGGTGGATTTCATGCTGAAGATGATGGAGTTCGATGGCTTGCGCGCACGACTTCGAGACTTGCTGACTTACCTTGACGCGAATCCTTGGCAAATAGGTTCGGAAAAATCGGTCATCAAGCCCGAGAAGACTATCTTGGCCCTGGAATCGGTTGCGATGATGCGCCCCCTATCTCGAGCAGAGTTCGGTCAGATTCTCGGTGAGGGCGACACGACGGTTCGGCGCATCACTCGCAGCCTTCTTGACTTCGGAATTCTGCAGTCAGAATCACACCGCGACGCACTCAATTTTTCCCTGCCATTGAAGAGTCTGAGATTCCTCTTTCCGAAGCTGTGGCCAGAGGTGGATACCGAATAATTGCGCAACGACGGTAGTAGACGGTAGTAGGTTACGGTATGACCCCTACGACGCCAACGGTCAACCTGATGCCGTCTGCCCGATCTTGCCAGCCACATGCTATCGAGGTGACCTTGACTCTCTCCTCGCTGCGCGTATGTCGCGCGACCTCGTCCGCCTCCAGGCGCAACGGCTTGCGGCCGAAGCCCGTATAGAGTGCGAGCTGGTCGCTGTAGTGCGGTGAGCGGGTGCCATCCGGCGCGACGAACCCGCTTTGCCCCGATGCCAAAGGGCACTCTTTGGAGACTGTCAACTCCCTGCTTGCACATGCTGAGCTAGATCATGTTTCACCCTACCCGGAGGTCCCTCAATGCAGCTTGCGCGAAGCCATTGAATTCGTCATTTGACGCCACCCACCCAATTGACCATCCGTGCGCCTTGGCTCCCGATGCTCCGGCTGCTACACTAGACTTACTACAATTGTAGTAAAGGAGGGTTTATGGGCATGCCAGTGCGAATTGATGACGAACTGTACGAGCAGGCGAAAGCTGACGCTTCGGCGGAACACCGGTCGATTGCGGGCCAGATCGAATTCTGGGCCAAGGTCGGTCGTGCTGCGTTGGACAACCCGGATCTGCCTGCGTCATTCATTGCGGAGTCGTTGATCTCGCTGGCTGAGCCACGCGAGCACGCGACGCCGTTTGTGCCGCGAGGCCGCCGCGCATGACGTATGAGGTGAGGCAGACGCGGCGCTTTGCGAGGCAATACAAGAAGCTCCACGAGAACGTCGCCGCTGACGTAGACGACGCGGTAGCAGTCGTCGCGACTACGCCTGCTGCCGGGGAGCGAAAGAAGGGCGACTTGGCTGATCTGTATGTTTACAAGTTCCACAGCCACGGTCAGATGTTTCTGCTTGGATACACCGTTGATGATGGTCTTCGGCTCGTGTACCTGGAAGCGGTCGGCCCACATGAGAATTTCTACCGGGATCTGAAGCGATGACCCTGCGGCAGTACAGGAGTACCCTGCCTGTGCTAATCCCCAATGTGGACGTGCTGCTTGCGCCGGCCATCATGCAGCGCAACCTTCCACTTGCTGCCGGCCAGCTCCCGTGACACCGCCAGCATGACCGCTTCGGAATGCGTCGGGTATGCCTGATCTATACGCATGATGCTCTCCTGTGAACAAGGCTCGGCACGCTCGTTTTAGGCCTCGGTTCGCCGACCGCCTGGATGCCTCATAGGATCTTGACACACGCCGCACACGAGAATGGAAGGCGCCGTTGGGATTCGTGTATCAACATTGATGATACGGAGGTGGCTCACATGCGAGTCATCGTGAAGAAGTGGGGCAACAGCGCGTCGGTGCGCATTCCTGCCGCCATCATGGAAGCCGCAAGCTTGAGCTTGGACGATACCGTGGACGTGCGCGAGGAAGGTGGGCGCATTGTCATTGAGCCGCTACGCAATTGCTGGCCGGCATTACGCCGGACAACTTGCACGCCGAGGCTAGTTTCGGCCCCGCAGTTGGCAAGGAGGCGTTCTAGTGGTGCGCCGCTACGTGCCCGAGGCCGGCGACATTGTATGGCTGCATTTCGACCCGCAAGCCGGCCACGAACAAGCCGGGCATCGGCCTGCCCTCGTTCTCAGTCCGGCTGCGTACAACGGCAAAACAGGCCTGATGCTCTGCTGCCCCATGACTACCCAGATCAAGGGCTATCCATTCGAGGTGTCGATTGCTGGCGACAAACCTAGCGCGGCGCTGGCTGACCGGGTGAAGAGTGTCGATTGGGTCGTGCGAAGGGCGAATCACAAGGGTAAGGTGTCTTCTGCGGAACTGGCCGAAGTCCGGGCAAAAGCCGTCGCCCTGCTAGGCATACCATAGAAGTGAGGCGGCAGCTATGTCGAGCTTAACCGAACTGATTTGGAAGCAAGGATGGCCGCCCGGGGTGGAGTCGGTAACGGCCGAAGACGGTTCAAAGGTGGTCCGACTCCTGGGCGGAGTCGAAGTTACCGTGAAGCGCAGTTTCTTGGCGTGGAGGGGTGACGAGACGTTTGAGAGGCGAGGGCGGGGGTAGCCAGCTTGTGCTGGATGGCGCCTTCGGGGTCATCGCTGAGACTTCGGGAGGGCCAAAACCAAAGCCCCTTCAGGTCCGAGACCTGAAGGGGCTGGCAAGTACTGATTTCCTACAGAAATACTGGTGGCGAATCAGGGATTCGAACCCCGGACCTGCGGATTATGATTCCGTCGCTCTAACCGACTGAGCTAATTCGCCAACGAAGACCGCAATTATACATGCCGTTTCGGACCTGTCAACACCCCCTCCTGGAAAACTTCGAGGGGGGCACAAGCCGCCTTTCCCGCAACCCGAAAAAAAAGCGGCGGACCGCGAGGTCCGCCGCGTAGAGCGATTGATTACCGGATCAGTCGTTGGCGTAGATATCCACATCCTTGGTTTCGCGGATGAACAGCGCTCCGATGACCAGGGTGACGCCGGCGATGATGATCGGATACCAGAGCCCGTAGTAGATGTTGCCGTTCTGCGCCACCAGCGCGAAGGAGATGGTGGGCAGCAGGCCGCCGAACCAGCCATTGCCGACGTGATACGGCAGCGACATCGAGGTGTAGCGGATCCGGGTCGGGAACATCTCCACCAGCATCGCGGCGATCGGGCCGTACACCATGGTCACGTAGATCACCAGGATGACCAGGAGCACCAGCACCATGATGGTGTTCATTTGCGCCGGGTCCGCCTTGGTCGGGTAGCCGGCCGCGGCCATCGAATCGCCCACCTGCTTCTTGAACGCCGCGATCTGCTTCTTGCTGGCGTCGTCGAAGCTGTGGCCCGCCGGTACCAGGGTGGCGTTTAAGGAGGCAATCTCCTTGTCGCCGATCTTCACCGAGGCTACGGTGCCGGCAGGGGCTTCCACCACTTCATAGCTGGCCGAGGCTTGCGCCAGGGTCCGCTTGACGATATCGCAGGAGCTGCGGAAATCGATCTCGCGGGCGATCGGGCTGCCCTGGAAGGAGCATTGCTTCGGGTCCGCGGTCACCACGATCTGCGCGGTTTGCTGGGCACGCTCCAGGGCCGGGTTGGCGTAGTGGGTCAGGGCCTTGAACAGCGGGAAGTAGGTCAGCATCGCCAGCGCGCAGCCGGCCAGGATGATCCACTTGCGGCCGATCTTGTCCGACAGCGAGCCGAAGAAGATGAAGAAGGGCGTGCCGATCACCAGGGCGCCCGCGATCAGCAGGTTGGCGGTGGTGGCGTCGACCTTCAGCACCTGGGTCAGGAAGAACAGCGAGTAGAACTGGCCCGTGTACCAGACCACGGCCTGGCCGGCGGTCAGGCCGACCAGCGCCAGGATCACGATCTTCAGGTTGCGCCACTGGCCGAACGACTCGGTCAGCGGAGCCTTGGAGGTCTTGCCCTCGGCCTTCATCTTCTGGAAGGCGGGCGATTCGCTCATCGACAGGCGGATATACACCGACACGGCGAGCAGCGCGATCGAGACCAGGAACGGAATGCGCCAGCCCCAGGTGTCGAAGTTCGGACCGGTCAGGTTGCGGCACAGCAGGATCACGATCAGCGACAGGAACAGGCCGAGCGTGGCGGTGGTCTGGATCCATGCCGTGTAGGCGCCGCGCTTGCCGTGCGGCGCGTGCTCGGCCACATAGGTGGCGGCACCGCCGTACTCGCCGCCGAGCGCGAGGCCCTGCAGCATGCGCAGCGCGATCAGGATGATCGGGGCGGCCCAGCCGATGGTGGCGTAGCTGGGCAGCAGGCCCACGATGAAGGTGGACGCGCCCATGATCAGGATGGTCACCAGGAAGGTGTACTTGCGCCCGATCATGTCGCCCAGGCGGCCGAACACCAGCGCGCCGAACGGCCGCACCACAAAGCCCGCGGCAAAGGCCAGCAGCGCGAAGATGAAGGCGGCGGTTGGATCGAGGCCGGAAAAGAACTGCTTGGCGATAATGGCCGCCAGCGAACCGTAAAGGTAAAAGTCGTACCACTCGAATACCGTGCCGAGCGAGGAAGCAAAAATCACCTTCCTCTCTTCGGGCGTCATCGCCGAGCCCTGGTTTGTGCGTCCGGGCATTGCCACGTTCTGTGCGTTAGCCATTGTCTCCTCCGTTTGTGTTCGGAACTTTCCGGGGGACCACTGGCACGCTCGCGCTGTCGCGGGCGCACCATCGCCTCCGAAGTTGCAATGGATTGTGGGTGGTGAAACTTACTGCGTTCTGACAATTCCGGCGCCGTACGCTGCTAAATGCTCGGGGTATACGCTAGGCAAAAACGGATCCGGCCTTGCTGCGCCGCGACGCGCCCGGTCGCGGAAAATCGCGGAGGAACCAGCGCTAAGCGGCGCCCCTGCATTTCTTGCTATGCAGCATCGTCATGGCGCCGGGCGAGCGCGGCACGTTCGTCGGCATCGTCGTCGTCCTCGCGGTTCATGCGCCAGGCGTAGAGCGCCGCCATCAGAACGTAGACGACCAGCGCGCCTTGCGCGCCGACCCAGAACGAGAAGGGCCAGCCGAAGAAATCGAAGCGCAGATCGCGGGCGAACCAGGCCACGACGAAGGTGACCACGAACCAGATCGACAGCAGCGCGGCGATCCAGCGCAGGTTGCGATGCCAGGCGCGCCGTTCGGACTGCTCAGCCTGGTCGCGCCCACCGCGCGTGTGGTCGGGATCATTCATGCCGGCTCCAGGGGGAAGGGCGGCGCAGCGTAACGCGGAAGCAGGCGCCGGCCAGGCGCGGCTCCGCCTGGTAGACGTGGTCGAGGATGCTGACGTCGCCGCCATGCTGCTGCACGATCTCGCGCACGATGGCCAGGCCCAGGCCGCTGCCCTGGGTCTTGGTGCCGAGTACACGGTAGAACCGCTCCATCACGCGCTCGCGCTCGGCCACGGGGATGCCGGGACCGGTGTCTTCCACTTCGATATACGCGAAAGGCTCGAACGCATCGGCGCTGACGCGCACGGTGGCGTGGCCATCCGCGGGCGTGTAGCGGATGGCGTTGTCGATCAGGTTGTTGAGCATCTCGGTGAGCATCAGGCGATTGCCTTGCACCATCACCGGGTGCTCGCCGGCATCCACGCCCAGGTCGATGCGGCGCGCCCAGGCTTGCGGCAACCAGTCCTTGACCACGTCGCGCGCCAGCGCGGCCAGGTCCAGCGGGGCCATGCTGCCGGCCCCGGCCGGGTTCTCCATGCGCGCGAGCGACAGCAGCTGCGTCACCAGGTGGGCGGCACGCTCGGAACTGCCGGCAATCTGTGCCAGCGATTTGCGCAGCTCCTCGGGCGATTGCTCGCGTTGCGCCAGTTCGGCCTGCATGCGCAGCCCGGCCAGCGGCGTTTTCATCTGGTGGGCGGCATCGGCGATAAAGCGCTTCTGTGTCTGGACCGAGACATCCAGGCGCGCCAGCAGGTCATTGAACGATGCCACCAGCGGCGTGATTTCCTGCGGCGCGGCGTGTTCCTCGATGGGGCTGGTGTCGCCGGGATTGCGTGCGCGGATGCGCTGCTGGATGGACGTCAGCGGTGCCAGCCCGCGCGTGAGGCCGAACCACACCAGCACCACCGCGAGCGGCAGGATCACGAATTGCGGGAGGATCAGGCCCTTGATGATTTCGTTGGCCAGCCGCGCGCGCTTGTCGAGGGTTTCGCCCACCTGCACCAGCACCGGCTGCGCGTCGCCGCCCTGCTTGAGATCGACATAGGTATAGGCCACGCGCACATCGTTGCCCGCGATGCGGTCGTTGCGCAGCGAGACCAGGCCGGCGTGGCCGCGGTCGTCGTCGCCGGGCAGCGGCATGTCGTTGTCGCCGGCGACGAATTCGCCGTGCGTGCCCACCACCTGGTAATAGATGTTGTCGGTTTCATCGGCGCGCAGGATCTCGCGCGCGGACAGTGGCAGCTGCAGCGTGACGCGCCCGTTGACCTCGCGCACCTGCTGCGAGAGCACGATGGCGCTGGCTTCCAGCGAGCGGTCGAAGGGGCCATTGGCGATCGATTTGGCCACCAGGTAGGTCACGGCAATGCTCATCGGCCACAGCAGCAGCAGCGGCGCCAGCATCCAGTCCAGGATCTCGCCGAACAGCGAGCGCGGCGACGGGTGGCCGGCGCTGTCTTCGAGGTGAGGCAAGGCGGCGGCCAGCGTTTCGTCGCTGACAATCTCGTCGGGCGCGGGGGGCGCGGAGGCGGTGGGCGCGGGCTGCGCGGCCCGCTGGCGCCGCCGGAGCAGTCGCAGCAGGGTCATGGGGAAAAGGAGAGGCAGGGCTTGGCGATGTCGCCGCAGGGCAATGAAGCAGGGCAATAAAGCACGGTAGTGCTGACGCTGATTCCGATTCTAATGCCAACGCCGATGCTAATGGCGCTCCTGGTCGTGCGCCACGGCGGCCTGGAATTTCTCCAGGCAATAGCCCAGCCCGCGCACCGTGGCAATGCGGATGCCGCCCACCTCGATCTTCTTGCGCAGCCGGTGCACATAGACTTCGATGGCGTTGTTGCTGACCTCCTCGCCCCATTCGCACAGGTGGTCGACCAGTTGCTCCTTCGATACCAGCCGCCCGGTGCGGGTGAGCAGGATCTCCAGCAGTCCCACCTCGCGCGCCGAAAGATCCAGCATCTGCTCGTTCAGGTAGGCAATGCGGCCGACCTGGTCGAAGGCCAGCGGACCGTGGTGGGTCAGCGTGGCGCCGCCGCCGGTGCCGCGCCGCACCAGCGCGCGCACGCGCGCTTCCAGTTCGGACAGGGCGAAAGGCTTGGCCATGTAGTCGTCGGCGCCCAGGTCCAGGCCCTTGACGCGCTCGTCCACGCCGTCGGCGGCGGTCAGGATCAGCACCGGCAGCATGGCGCCGCGCGCGCGCAGCCGCTTGAGCACTTCCAGCCCCGGCATGCGCGGCAGGCCGAGATCGAGGATCAGCAGGTCGAAGGCCTGGGTCGACAGCGCAGAGTCGGCTTCAACCCCACTGGCAACATGGTCGACGGCATAGCCGGAGTGACGTAGCGAGCGCGTCAGGCCGTCTGCCAGCACATCGTCATCTTCGGCGATCAGAATACGCATGGTTGTCTCCACCCTGGCCCGGCTTTGTCGCCCCTTTCCATCAAATGGGCGCGGACGGGGCTTGCCAAGCATACTGTTTTTTTATACAGTACTCGCTTATGCCGGTCGCATTCGATTTGTCTTCGATGCCAAGTCGATGCAAGCCGGGCTTTACAGATCTTGTACTTGTTTTTTACCGAACGTTCGCCCCAATGTTTGCCCCTGCTGCCAGGTTCATCGTCATCAGGAGTTCGCAGTGCGGCGCGGGCCGGGCGGTTGCCAGCAAAAGAGGGCAGCGCGCCACATGCGGCCTATTTATACACCATTGACGGAAGGACGACCATGGATGACGGCAAGAAGGCGAGTGCTGGCGTAAGCGCCGAAAAGCAGAAGGCGCTGGCGGCCGCGCTGGCCCAGATCGAGAAGCAGTTCGGCAAGGGCTCGATCATGAAATTGGGCGATGCCGAGGTCGAGCAGGATATCCAGGTCGTGTCCACCGGCTCGCTGGGCCTGGACATCGCACTGGGCGTCGGCGGCCTGCCGCGCGGCCGGGTGGTGGAAATCTACGGTCCGGAATCCTCGGGCAAGACCACGCTGACGCTGCAGGTCGTGGCCGAGATGCAGAAGCTGGGCGGTACCTGCGCCTTTATCGATGCCGAGCACGCGCTCGACGTCAACTACGCCTCCAAGCTCGGCGTGGCCGTGGGCGAACTGCTGATCTCCCAGCCGGACACCGGCGAGCAGGCACTGGAAATCACCGACGCGCTGGTGCGCTCGGGCTCGGTCGACCTGATCGTGATCGACTCGGTGGCGGCCCTGGTGCCCAAGGCCGAAATCGAAGGCGAAATGGGCGATTCCCTGCCCGGCCTGCAGGCCCGCCTGATGAGCCAGGCGCTGCGCAAGCTGACCGGCACCATCAAGCGCACCAACTGCCTGGTGATCTTCATCAACCAGATCCGCATGAAGATCGGCGTGATGTTCGGTTCGCCCGAAACCACCACCGGTGGCAATGCGCTGAAGTTCTACGCTTCGGTGCGCCTGGATATCCGCCGCATCGGCTCGATCAAGAAGGGCGATGAGGTGATCGGCAACGAGACCAAGGTCAAGGTGGTCAAGAACAAGGTGTCGCCGCCGTTCCGCGAAGCCTTCTTCGACATCCTCTACGGACAGGGCATCTCGCGCCAGGGCGAAATCATCGACCTGGGCGTGGACGCCAAGGTTGTCGAGAAGTCCGGCGCCTGGTACAGCTACAAGGGCGAGAAGATCGGCCAGGGCAAGGACAACGCGCGTGAATACCTGCGCGAGAATCCCGATATCGCCGACGAGATCGAGAACAAGGTGCGTGAATCGCTGGGCGTGGTGCTGATGAACGGCACGCCGGCTGCCGCCGTGGCCACCGTCGAGGCCTGAACTTCGCCGGCCGGGACGTTCCCGGCCGCGAACCCCGCCGGGGCGGCACGCGCAGCGACGCGGGCCGCCCCGGTTTGCGTTCTTGACGCGCATTTCAAACGCTCTTTTCATGGCCACTCGTCCCCCTCTTTCCCTCAAGGCCCGCGCCGTAGGCTACCTGTCGCGGCGCGAGCACAGCCGGGCGGAGCTGGCACGCAAGCTGGCCCCGCACGCCGAATCGCCCGAGGCCCTGGAGCAACTGCTGGATGCGCTGGAGCGCGAGAACTGGCTGTCCAACGAGCGCTTCGTCGACAGCCTGGTGCACCGGCGCGCCAGCCGCTATGGCGCCGCCCGCGTCATGCAGGAAGCCCGCACCCACCAGCTCGGCGGCGAGCAGCTCGCCGGTCTGCAGGAGCGCCTGCGCGGCTCCGAACTGGAGCGCGGCCGGGCGGTATGGCAAAAGCGCTTCGGCGCGCCGCCCGCCACGCCCGAGGAGCGGGCCAGGCAGATCCGCTTCCTGGTGGCGCGCGGTTTTTCCCGCTCGGTGGTGAGCCAGGTGATCAAGGGCGCGGACGAATGGCTGGATGGCGCCGACTGACACGACTGACACGACTGAGCAATCGATGCGGCTGACCAACCCTGCCGGATTTCCGCCCAAAGTGATGCCGCCACGATGTCCTGCACCGGCGCGGTGCGCATACCTGATTCGGCAGTAGGCGTATTCGGTGGCGTATTCGGCGCCGTCCGCATGTGATTCGGGCAGCGGTTCAGTCTTGTGCTTGCGCGCATTTTCCCTGTCCACAGTACCTGTCCGTCACCCGACAATCCCCGACAACAGCCCCGCGCGCAGTTTGTTCCCGGCCAAAGTTGGCCGGCATGTTAAAATTCTGCGGTTTTCTGGCCCAGCCTCTGGCTTGGCCGTCCTTTTTCCCGCTCCTGCCTGGTGTTATGCCGCTTTCCCCGCCCGTCAATCGCACCCTGCGTCACCGTCGCGCCATCATGGCCGAGGCGTACCTTAGGGACGATGGCCTATGGGATATCGAAGCGCGCCTGACCGACACCAAGCCCCGCGAGATCGAGCTTGCCGGTGGTGGCGTGCGCCCCGTGGGCGAGCCGCTGCACGATTTGTGGCTGCGCATTACCGTTGATGTGCGCATGAACGTGGTGGACGCCGATGCCTGTTCCGACTGGGTACCGTATCCGGGCCAGTGCGACACCATCGGCCCGGCCTACCGCAAGCTGATCGGCCTGAACCTGATGAAGGGTTTCCGCAAGGCCGTGAAAGAACGGCTGTCCGGCGTGTTGGGCTGCACCCACCTGACCGAGCTGGCCGGCGTGCTGCCGACCACCGCGATCCAGGCCTTCGCCGGCGACGTGTTCAAGATCCGCGACGGCGGCACCGAAGACACCAATCCTGAACCGCCTTACCAGTTGCACGGCTGCCATGCCCTGCATTTCGAAGGCGAGGTGGTGCGTCAGTTTTACCCGCGCTGGTATGGTCACCAGCCAAAGCCGAGGATCAAGACCGAAGGGTCTTCGACCCCGGCGGCGCAACCCGCGGAGGCGCTCGCCGCCACCGCTGGCGGCGCTATGTCCCGCAGGCCAACCGGCACCTCCGGCTAAGCCAGGCCGGCCGGCCATCCGCCGAGATTCCATCTCCACTTTTACGCCTACCCGAAAGGAAACACGCATGAATATCCATGAGTACCAAGGCAAGGAAATCCTGCGCAAATACAATGTGCCGGTTCCGCGCGGCATCCCCGCGTTCTCGGTCGAAGAGGCCCTGAAGGCTGCTGAACAACTGGGCGGCCCGGTATGGGTCGTCAAGGCGCAGATCCACGCGGGCGGCCGCGGCAAGGGCGGCGGCGTGAAGGTGGCCAAGAGCATCGACGAGGTCAAGACCTACGCCAGCAATATTCTGGGCATGACCCTGGTCACGCACCAGACCGGCCCGGAAGGCAAGAAGGTCAACCGCCTGCTGGTCGAAGAAGGCGCTGACATCAAGAAGGAACTGTACGTCAGCCTGGTCGTCGACCGCGTCTCGCAAAAGGTGGCCCTGATGGCTTCCAGCGAAGGCGGCATGGACATCGAGGAAGTCGCTGCCCACAGCCCGGAAAAGATCCACACGCTGATCATCGATCCGTCCGCTGGCCTGCTCGACGCTGACGCCGACGACATCGCCCGCAAGATCGGCGTGCCCGACGCAAGCGTTCCCCAAGCCCGCCAGGCCCTGCAAGGCCTGTACAAGGCGTTCTGGGACACCGACGCATCGCTGGCTGAAATCAACCCGCTGATCCTGACCGGCGACGGCAAGGTGATCGCGCTGGACGCCAAGTTCAACTTCGACTCCAACGCCCTGTTCCGTCATCCGGAAATCGTCGCCTACCGCGACCTGGACGAAGAAGATCCGGCTGAAATCGAAGCTTCGAAGTTCGACCTGGCCTACATCTCGCTGGACGGCAACATCGGCTGCCTGGTGAACGGCGCCGGCCTGGCCATGGCCACCATGGACACCATCAAGCTGTTCGGCGGCGAGCCGGCCAACTTCCTGGACGTGGGCGGCGGTGCCACCACCGAGAAGGTCACCGAAGCCTTCAAGCTGATGTTGAAGAACCCGAACCTGAAGGCCATCCTGGTCAACATCTTCGGCGGCATCATGCGTTGCGACGTGATCGCCGAAGGCGTGATCGCTGCATCCAAGGCCGTGTCGCTGTCCGTGCCCCTGGTGGTGCGCATGAAGGGTACCAACGAAGAGATCGGCAAGCAGATGCTGGCCGACTCGGGCCTGCCCATCATCGCGGCCGACACCATGGAAGAAGCCGCCCAGAAGGTCGTGGCTGCCGCCGCGGGCAAGTAAGCCAGACGCGAACACGAACGCCAGCAGCGCGCCGGGGCCAGGCCTTCGCGCGCTGCTTTGAGCCAAGCAAAGGATTACAGCATGTCGATTCTGATCAATAAAGACACCAAGGTCATCACCCAGGGCATCACCGGCAAGACCGGCCAGTTCCACACCCGTGGCTGCCGCGACTACGCCAACGGCAAGAACTGCTTCGTTGCCGGCGTGAACCCGAAGAAAGCCGGCGAAGACTTCGAAGGCATTCCCATCTACGCCAGCGTCAAGGATGCCAAGGCATCGACCGGCGCTACCGTTTCCGTGATCTACGTGCCGCCCGCCGGCGCCGCTGCCGCCATCTGGGAAGCCGTCGACGCTGACCTGGACCTGGTGGTCTGCATCACCGAAGGCATCCCCGTGCGCGACATGATGGAGCTCAAGGACAAGATGGTGAAGGGCAACAAGAAGACCTTGCTGCTCGGACCCAACTGCCCGGGCCTGATCACGCCTGACGAAATCAAGATCGGCATCATGCCGGGCCACATCCACCGCAAGGGCCGTATCGGCGTGGTGTCGCGCTCGGGCACGCTGACCTATGAAGCAGTGGGCCAGCTGACCGCGCTGGGCATGGGCCAGTCGTCGGCCGTGGGCATTGGTGGCGACCCCATCAACGGCCTGAAGCACATCGACATCATGAAGATGTTCAACGACGATCCCGAAACGGACGCCGTGGTCATGATCGGCGAAATCGGTGGTCCGGATGAAGCCAACGCGGCTTACTGGATCAAGGAAAACATGAAGAAGCCGGTGGTTGGCTTCATCGCTGGCGTGACCGCGCCTCCGGGCAAGCGCATGGGCCACGCCGGCGCGCTGATCTCGGGCGGTGCCGACACGGCGCAAGCCAAGCTGGAAATCATGGAAGCCTGCGGTATCAAGGTCACCAAGAATCCGTCGGAAATGGCTCGCTTGCTCAAGTCGATCCTGTAATACCGAACAGCGGCTTTCCCTCCCCCAGGGGCGGGAATGGCTTGCCGGTACCGGTGCGGGTGCATGGCCGCAACCGCACATCGGACCTCGATGCCCCCGCCTTCGTGCGGGGGCATGTCGTTCTGGAGTGCCAATCACCTAGGGTAACTCCGGAGGCGTGCGATATGCCGATTGAAACCCAATCGAAAGCTTGATACGGTAAATCTTCATGTCTGAAATCTCAGACATCCGAAATTCCGTAGATGCCGATGGCAATCGGTACATACGTGGCGTTCGAATCATAAATTAGAAACTCGAGGAGCTTTACCGTGGAACTGCTGTCCTCCACTGCGTTTTGGATCGCGTTGGGATCCATCATCCTGACCAACATCGTGCTTTCCGGCGACAACGCCGTGGTGATCGCACTGGCCTCCCGCAACCTCCCGCCCGCGCAGCAGAAGAAGGCAATCTTCTGGGGCAGCGCCGCCGCCATCATCATGCGGGTGGTATTGACGGTCGCCGCGGTCAAGTTGCTCAGCCTGCCGTACCTGAAGATCGTCGGCGCCTTGCTGCTGGTCTACATCGGCGTGCAGCTGCTGACCGGTGAAGACGACGAGGACGGCCACGACGCCAAGGACAACATCTGGGCCGCGGTCCGCACCATCCTGATTGCCGACCTGGTGATGTCGCTCGACAACGTGGTGGCCGTGGCCGCCGCGGCGCAGAAGGGACCGGAAGGCAGCCAGCTGATGCTGCTGATCCTGGGCCTGGGCCTGTCGATTCCGCTGATCGTGTTCGGCAGCACCATCCTGCTCAAGGTCATGGACCGCTTCCCCATCATCATCGTGCTGGGCGCGGCGCTGCTGGGCTACCTGGCGGGCGAGATGCTGGTGAGCGATCCGGTGGACGCTGCGTGGTTCGAGATGCACGTGCCGCATGCACACTTGGTGTTTGGCGCAATCGGCGCGGCACTGGTGGTAGTGGTGGGCAAGCTGCTGCAGAGACGGTCGGTACAGCCGGCCTGACGGACGCCAGTCCGGGCCCGCAATGAAAAAGCGCCTTCGGGCGCTTTTTCATTGCCTGCTCCCCGAGCTATCATCCGCCTTTTGCCAACCAGGCATAACAAGGCATAACAAGGCATCCCGCATGCTGCCCTCCCGGTCAGCCATATCCTCCAGTTCCCTCGCTGTCGCGCTGATCGTGCCGCTGCTGGTCTCCCGGCACACGCTCCCGCTAGCCACCTTCTACGGCGAATGGGCCTCGGCATTGTTGTTCGCCCTGGCCGTCATCGCGCTGGCCATCACGGCAAACCGGCAAGCCCAGGGGCCCGCTTGCCAGGCCACGCCCGCCCGGTTTCCCTGGATCGTCCTCTTTCCCCTCTGGCTGATCGCCACCGGCATTGCGCAAGGGCTGACCGGCATGGTCGACCTGTCGGGCAGCCGGCTGATCACCGAGCTCGTGCTGGCGCTCGCCGCCGCGGTGATGTGGGCAGCGTGGCGGCAGGGCAGGGCCGCGTCGCCGCCCGAGCGCCAGGCGATGACCGATGCGCTCGCCATTGCCTGGCTGATAGCCGGATTGCTTGGCACGCTGGCGCAATGGATCCAGGTCTTCGGTCTGGAGCCTGACACCCTCGGGATGGTTTCCACCTACTTCTACGACGACAACCGCCGCCTGTGGGGCAACCTCAACCAGCCCAACCACCAGGCCACAGTCGAGGGCCTGGCCCTCGCGGCTGGCGTATGGCTGGCAGCGCGCGGCTGGCTGCGGGCGCCGGCCTGGCTGGCGGCGGTGCTGCTGCTGGAGAGCGGCATCGTGCTGTCGGGCTCGCGCACCGGTATCCTGCATGTCGGCCTGGCCGCGGCCTATGCGTTGGTCGCCGCCTTGATGGCGCGCGGGGCGGGGCAGGGCGAGCCGGGTGCGATGCAGCGTCCGCGCCATGCCGGCCGCAACCCGATGAGCCGGCCGGCCGGGCTGGTGTTTGCCGCGGTGGCGATGGTGGTGCTGTTGCTGATGCTGCAGCCGCTGATCAAGAGCGCGGGGCAGGTCTTCGACTGGCGGCTGTTCGATACGGTGGCGCAGCTGCAGGCGTCCAACCAGGTATCGGCACGCGGGGCGCTGTGGTCCCATGCGTGGGCGATGTTTCGCTCGCATCCCTGGCTGGGGGTGAGCTGGGGCGAGTTCGGCTGGGCGCAGTTCCAGCAGATGGCGCAAGTCGGCGTGACAGTGGAAATGTCGCTGCATGCCCACAACGCGTTGCTGGACCTGCTGGCGAAGACGGGACTGGTCGGTACCGCTGGCGTCGTGCTCTCATTGCTGGCCTGGCTGTGGCGCGTGGCGCACCGGCGCCTGTGGCGCGGCGACGGGCCAGAGCGCGCGCGGACGGTGCTGGTGCTCACATGGCTGGCCATGCTGTGTGCGCATTCGATGCTGGAGTACCCGCTGCACTACCTGTATTTCATGTTGCCGTTCTGCTTCATGCTGGGATGGCTGGAGCCATCGGGCTTCTGCCGCATGCGCGCGCCGCGTTGGCTTGCCGTGCTGGCCGGCGTGGCGTTCATCGGCGTGGCGGCAGCCCTCCTCGCCACCATGTGGCAGGACTACCGGCGTGCCGAAGCGCGCGAATATGCGCGCGCGGAGCGCCGTGCGGCGCTGCCGATGCCGCGCTTCTGGTTCCGCCAGGCCGCCGCAGCGGAAGCGGCGGAGGATGCCACGATCACGCCGGAGAACGCGGCGCAGTTGCTGCCGCCGCATATCGCCGCCCTTCACCTGCTGCCCACGCCCACGCTGATTGCCCGCACCGCTTGGCTGCTGGCCTTGAGCGGTGACCCGGTCCAGGGCCGTGCGTGGCTGGAACGCTTGCATTTCTATTATCTCGGCGACGAGGCAAACCAGTTCGCCGACTTGGCCCATGCTTGTGCCGAGGTGGACCCGGTGGCGCGGCCGCGCGACTTCTGCGACTGGATCAGGGCGCGCAGCAAGGGCAAATCGCCATAAGCCCGCCCCGAGCCAGCCTCGCCTCAACGCCGCGGGGCGGAGATCGCAGGGTTACTGCGGCGGGTAATAGCCCGGTGGCGGCGGCGGATAGTAGTAGGTCGGCGCGGCCGGCCGCGGGGCCGCCGCCATATTGCCGTAGACCGGCACCCGATGACCGCTGGCGTACATGCACTGCACATAGGCAGCGTCGTAGCGGCGCTGGCTGCCATAGCCCGCGTATTGGGCATTGCTCGTGCCGACTGCCGCGCCGGTGAGCAGGCCGACGCCCGCGCCCACTGCCGCACCGCTGCCGCCGTTGAACGCTGCGCCAGCGGCAGCACCCAACGCCGTGCCGACCGCGGCGCTGCCTACCGCGCTGGTGGTTGCCGCCTGGTTGGCGGTCACGCCGCCCACCTGGCCGAAGGCGAATTGGCGGCAGGTGTTGTCGTCGGCCCGGAACTGATTGAAGCTCTTGCCGGTTCCGGGGAGCACCATCACGCTGGGGCCGCTGGGCATTACGGCACAGCCGGCCAGTACCAGTGCCGCCAGCGGCAGGCCCAGCAGGACCGGGAGTCCAGGCAAGCTGGGCCGGCTGGAATGGTTAAGGGCTCTCATGTCGCCACCTCGATACCTCGTTCATCGAAACATCGCGCGCAGCGTCACTGCGCGCCGTAGTCATTGGAAACGCGCTCCAGGCGCTAGGCGGGTGGTTGCGCCGGGACCTTCCGCCAGCCGCCGGGGCAGGCCTTGACATACGGGTAGTAGCCATCCGGCCTGGTGCAGTGATACCAGTACGCCTGTTGCTGCGGCTGCGGTTGCTGTTGGGGCGCTGGTGGCACGAAACCACCGCTGTCCATCTCAAAGCTTCCGTCCTGGCCCTGCTCGATGTATTGCGGCGGCGAGGTCGGCACGCCCACTACGTCGGGCGGATAGTAATAGCCGGGGGGATAGTAATAAGGGTAGGGGTAGCCCCATCCATATCCATATCCCCAGCCGGGACCGATGACGACGCCTACGCTCCCGTGCCAGCCACCATGCCAACCACCGCCCCCATGCCAGCCTCCACCGCCATGCCAGCCGCCACCGCCGCCCCCATGCCAGCCGCCGCCGTGTCCGCCACCGCCGCCGTGTCCGCCGCCACCGCCTGCCAGGACCGTCCCGCTCGCGCCCAGCGCCGCCAACACCAGCAAAAGCTGGCCAACCCTACGCCCGTTCATGTTGCTCACCTTGGATCGACGCGGAACGAGATCCCGCGAGGGGGGCGTTTGCGTCCCCTAAACTGCATTGAATACCAATTTGCCGTATGTGGCGTGGCGCCGCCTGCTGGCGAAATGCGGCGTTACGCTTGTTACAGCGGAAGCGGCTCAGGCGTAAGTGTGTGTCATGGATGGTAAGAAAGGTGGGGCGGCGGTGATGCGGATGGGGCACTTGCGGGTGAGTGCAGATGATCCGGACGGAAGCGACGGTCTCCGCACCGCTTTGGACGACTGTATCTTCAGCCAGTTGGGGTAATACCGATTCAGCATCGTCAGGCTGCGATGGCCGGATACGGCTGCCGGTTCGATCCGGTTGGGCAACTTCATTTGCCCGCCGTGTGATCGCCATTTGGCGCGAATCGTCTTAACCAAGAGCAATAGCAGTTCAACGGCCGGGGGGCAATCCGGCTGTGCCACACCGAAGTCGTACACAAGCGCCAGTGCGCCAAGGAACATCATTCGGTCGCCGTCTGGCTGGATTCATCGCTGTTGCCATCGTCATTGCCACCGGATACAAGTATGTCGCTCCGAAGTTCGGCGCGTCCGAGACATTGGCCACTGACTCGGTTCAAGCCCCAACCGCCGCGGCGTCTAGCTTATTTCAGTGTGATGGACGGACGCATTGTTCTCAAATGACCTCTTGCAAAGAGGCTACGTATTTCCTGAAAAACTGTCCAAACACTGCGATGGACGGTGATGGTGACGGCACCCCTTGTGAGTCGCAGTGGTGTACGAGCATTTTTTCCAAGTAGGTTGCTTCGAGTTCGATAGCCATCGAACGTCTAAAGAATTTGGGCAAGATCGATTTTTCGTCACTCCGCGGGGAGTGCGGGTGAAAAAAGCGTCAAGCTAAAGGCTTATAAAACATTTACTTAGCTGTCGCCCGCCACCCAGTCCCCCGACTTCCCCCCATGCTTCTCCAGCAACTTCACGTCCCCCATCACCATCCCCCGATCCACCGCCTTGCACATGTCGTAAATAGTCAGCAGCGCCACCTGCACGCCGGTCAGTGCTTCCATCTCCACGCCGGTCTGCCCGTGCGTCTCGGTGCGCACAGTGCAGCGGATGGTGGCGCTGGCTTCGTCCAGCGCGTAGTCCACCGCCACCTTGGTGAGCGAGATCGGGTGGCATAGCGGGATCAGGTCGGACGTGCGCTTGGTGGCCATGATGGCGGCGACGCGGGCAATGCCGAGCACATCGCCCTTCCTGGCGGTACCGTCGCGCACCAGTGCGAAGGTGTCGGGGAGCATGGCGATGGTGCCGGTGGCGACGGCCACGCGGTGGCTATGTGCCTTGGCGCCGACGTCGACCATATGGGCTTGTCCGGCGGAATCGAAATGGGTGAGCTGGCTCATGGCGTGGACCTGCGAAAGTCGAGAGAAATGCGTGGCGGAGGCGCTTGCCGCGTTTGCGGGGGCGGGGCGTGGCAAGACCGGGCGATGCCCGGTGGGAATGGCTTCCGGAGGCCGCTATCATAGCAACATGCGCAAGAACCAAACGCTCGCCGGAGCGCTCTCCTCGCCCGCCCGACAGGCGCGCCTCAAGTCTCGCATGGGCCTCGTGCGCCATGCCGATCCCGACGCCGCACCGCCGCGCGTGCCCGCGAAACCGGGGCGGGTTGCGCGCCGTTCGATCGCGGCGCTGGTGGCGCTGACGATGGCGTTGCCCGCCTGGCCCCAGCAGCGCCAGTTGCTGAACGATCCCGCGCGCACCGCCGCAGCCGCTACCAGCGGTACGGACAGCAGCGGCAGCGACCAGGTCTACGACAACCTGAACCGCAGCGTCAAGGCGGGGCAGAAATCCGACTTCGGGCTGCGCAGCAACACCACGGTGGTGGAGACCAACGGCGTGCAGTTGCCCGACCTGGGAGACCCGTCCACGGCATCGCTGACGCCCGATATGGAAAAGCGCCTGGGCGACCGCATCATGCGCGACATCCGGCGCGACCCCGACTATGTGACCGATCCGCTGCTGGCCGATTACCTGAACGCGCTCGGCTATCGCCTGGTGCAGGCGGCGCGCCGGCAGAACATCTCCGGCTCCAACGGTGTCGGGACCTTCGCCACCGGCTTCGAGCTGTTCGCGGTGCGCGACCGCACCATCAATGCCTTCGCGCTGCCCGGCGGGTACGTCGGCGTGCACACCGGCTTGCTGGTGCAGTCGGATACCGAATCCGAGCTGGCCTCGGTACTGGGCCACGAAATCGGCCACGTGATGCAGCGGCATATCGCGCGCGGCATTACCAGGCAAGACCAGTCGATGTGGATCGCGCTGGCATCGATGGTGCTCGCGGGGCTGGCGGCCACCAAGAGCGGCGACGCGGCCGCGGCGCTGGCCGTGGGCGGGCAGGCGGCGGCGGTGTCCAACCAGCTGTCGTTCTCGCGCGGGGCCGAGCGCGAGGCAGACCGGGTAGGTTTCCAGATCATGACCGCCGCCGGCTTCGACCCGCAGGGCATGCCTGATTTCTTCAAGCGGCTGCAAAGGGTGATGGGCATCTCGGAGAGTTCCGTGCCGGCTTACGTGCGCACCCACCCGCTCACCTCGGAGCGGATCGCCGACATGCAGGACCGCGTCAGCCATGTGGCGGTGCGCCATGTGCCGAGCACGCCGGAGTACGAGTTCGCGCGCATGCGCGCCCGCATCATCCAGGAAACCACGCCAAGCGACCTGCAGAATGCGCGCGCGGCGCTGCAGTCGCAGCTGGCGGCCGCGTCGCCGACGCGCTTGCCGGCGCTGTATTACGGCATTGCATTCGCCGAACAGCGGCTGGGCCGCAACGCTGCCGCGGAGCAGTCGCTGGCCCAGGCCCGCCGGCTGTATGGCAATATTCCCGGCGCCACTTCCGGCAGCGCCATGCTCGACGTGATGTCGATCGAACTGGCGCGCGCGCAGGGCCGGCAGCAGGAGGCGCTGAACCAGGCTGTGGCGTCGATGAAGGCGTTTCCGCTGTCGCACGCGGTAGCGATGAGCTATGCCGCGACCTTGCTCGGCGCCGGCCGCACCGACCAGGCGGTGGCCTTCCTGCGCGAGCGCACGCGCGAGGAAACCGCGCGCTCCGAGTGGTGGGACATGCTGGCGCGAGCCTATGCCGATCAGGGCCGGCGCGTGCAGCAACACCAGGCGCTGGCGGAGAAGTATGCGGTCGATGGATCCTACCAGGCCGCGATCGAGCAACTGCAGATCGCGCGCAAGGCGGGCGATGGCGATTTCTACACGCTGTCGGAAGTCGATGCGCGGCTGCACCAGCTGGAGCGCCAGTTCCGCGAGGAAAAGCAGGACAGCAAGGGCATCCCTAACTGACGACCACCCGTGGCCGCCATCCCGACCGGCGACCGCCGCTTCCGCTCAGGGGGCCTGTTCGCCCGCGGGCGGCTGCGGCTGGCGCACGAAGCCGTAGCGCGCCGGCACCTCGTCCTGCGTGATCGGCTCGATCGGCACGTCGGTGCCGTCGAAATGAAACACGCCGAGATTGCCGCCGCACGCCTCGCCGTGCCAGGTGCAGGCACTGCTGAAGGCATCGAGGTCATGGTCGTGCAGCAGCGCGGCCTGCAGGACACCATCGATCTCGCCGGCCAGTATCACGTTGCCGTGCTCGTCGGCAAGGCAGGCGCGCAGCGTGAAGGCGCGCTGCGACGTGGTTTGCAACTGGCCCTGGTGCAAGCGCACGATCCAGGGCGCGTAGGCCAGCGACACGAACACGCGCTGCGGACCGTTCTGGAAGTACCAGGCGCCGCGCTCGTCGTGCTGGTAGTTGCGTTCGATGAACGCGATCAGGGCGTCATGCCGGATCGGGTCGCCGGACAGGCCGTGCTGCTGGGCGTACTCGTTGCGCATGCGCCATTGCCCGCGCCGGTCCAGCGCCAGCCAGCCGTAGCAGTTGGGGACATTCGGCCAGCGGGCCATTGCTTGCTTGACGGTGTCATCCATTGTCGCTGTCTCCTTGCGGGATCATCCATGTCGATCATGAAGCGCATCCCGCTCGCATTGATTCAGGTGGCGTGGCGCGGGCGGTCGGCCCGGGTTTGCCACCCGCTCGCCATCCATGTGCGCAGGGCGCCCGCGCTTCACGCCACAGTGTCGAAAAACCGCAGGATGCGCGCTGGCAGCCACTCGATGTGCCCGGCATAGGGCAGCACCGGCAGCAGGCGCAGGACATCTTCGCGCGGTGTCATGAAACCGACGTGACCACCGTGCTCGGGTTGTTCCAGCCAGACTTGCGGGCTGACGTCGGCCGGTCCCGGCAGGTGGCGCGCCGGCAGGAAAGGATCGTTGCGGGCGTTGAGCACCAGCGTGGGCACGGCGATCCCGCCGAGCACCGGCTTGCTGGACGCGCGCGCCCAGTAATCGTCGGTGTCGCGAAAGCCATGCAGGGGCGCCGTGACCACATTGTCGAAGTCGTACAGGTCGCGGCTGGCGAGCATGGCTTCACGGTCGAACAGGCTGGGATACTGCTCCAGCTTGGCCAGCGACTTGCGCTTCAGGGTTTGCAGGAACATGCGCGTGTAGAGCATGTTGAAGCCCTGCGACAGCGCCGCGCCGCCGGCGGCCAGGTCCAGCGGCGCCGACACCGATGCCGCGGCGCTGACGAAGCCCGCGCCGCTGCCCTGTTCGCCCAGCAGGCGCAGCAGAGCATTGCCGCCCAGCGAAATGCCGACCGCCAGCAGCTTGCGCCCGTTGCCGCAGTATTGCCGGTGCAGCCGTTCCAGGATCCAGCGGATCTCCGCCGAATCGCCGGAGTGATAGAAGCGCGGCGCCAGGTTCAGCTCGCCCGAGCAGCCGCGAAAGTGCGGGATCACGCCCTGCCACCCGCGCGCCGTCAGCGCATGCATCATGGCCTGCGCGTAGTGGCTGCCGGAGTCGCCTTCCAGGCCGTGGAACATCACCAGCAGCGGGGTGCCGGGCGTCACCGGATGCGTGGTCCAGTCGAGGTCGACGAAGTCGTCGTCAGGCGCGGTCCAGCGCTCGCGCTTGAAGGCGACGCTTGGGGGGCGCTGCGTGAAGCGCGCCGGGATGATGGTCTGGGCATGTCCGCCGGAGAGCCACCACGGCATGCGGCGGCCGCCGCCGAACGAGGAAGCGGCGTGGCTATCGACCGGAGTGGCCGGGGCCGTCCCGGCGGGCCGGCGGTGCGATGGCGGAAGCTGGCTCATGCCTGGAATGCTGGAAACGCGCAGGCGGGGCTGCCGGATCGTGACGCCGCGCCCGGTGCTAATGCAGGGCCTGGCCCGGCGCCGTGCTGACGGCGGCCACCTGGCTGGCATTGGCCGGGCTGCAATGGATATGTGCCAGCCGCCAGCCTTCGTGGTTCTGCATCAGCACATAGGTGGTGTGCACGTAGAGGTCGGCTTCGACGCGGTCGTCGCCAAAGCGCAAGGCTTCGGTCACGTCGAAGATGGCGACACCCATGGAGGTATGGCTGCTGGCCTCGATCACGTCGATCAGCACCGGTTGCAGCGCCAGCAATTGCGCGAAGGCCTGGCGCAGGTGCTCGTGGCCGATCAGGCGCTGGCCATCGGGCATCACGCAGGTAACCGAGTCCTCATCCAGCCACAGGCGCAGCGCGCCGTCCGCATCGCGCAGCTTCATGGCCTCGCGAAAGGCTTCGACTATGTCTTCGGCGGAATCGAACAGGCGGGCAAAACGAGGCATGGTGGACTGGGCTCAGGGATTCGTTGGCCGGATGATCGCGAACGGCGGGTCAGCGCTTCAGGCCCGGTGCAGGAGCTTGCGCAGCTCCACAAACACCATTTCGGGCTCGATGTCCTTCAGGCAGCGCAGGTGACCGAGGGGGCACTCGCGTTTGAAGCACGGACTGCATTCGAGCTGCAGCCACATGATACTCGCAGCCTGTGACAGCGGGGGCGTGTGGCGCGGGTCACTGGAGCCGAACACCGCCACCTGTGGCCGGTTCAGCGCCGCGGTGACGTGCATCAGTCCGGAGTCGTTGCACACCGCGCCCTCGGACATCGCCAGCAGGTCGACGGCATCGTCGAGCGAGGTCTGGCCGCAGAGATTGCGCACGAAGGGCGCGCCCTTGACGATCTCGTCGGCGATCTCGGCATCCTTGGGCGAACCGAGTGTGATGATCTGCGCATACGGGAACGAGCGCTTGAGCATCTGCGCCAGTTCCGCGAAGTGCGCCGCCGGCCAGCGCTTGGCCGGGCCGAACTCCGCGCCTGGGCAAAAGGCGATCAGGCGTGTCTGCGGGGCAATGCCGAAGCGCTCCGCGGTCTTGGCCATGCGCACCGGGTCGATGCGCAGGCGCGGCTCGGCCAGGTCTTCGGGCAGGCGTGCGCCGGGCTTGAGCGCCAGGCGGGCGTAATGCTCGACCATGGGCGGGCGGTGGTCGCGCGGCGGGTTGGCGTGGCGGATATTGAGCAGGCCGAAGCGTGCTTCGCCGCGATAGCCCACCCGCAGCGGGATGCCGGCCAGCCAGGGAATCAGCGCCGACTTGAGCGAATTGGGCAGCACGTAGGCCGCGTCGTAGCCTTCGTTCTTGAGCTGCTGGGCGAACATCAGCCGCGCCGAGAGCTGCAGCTTGCCGTGCGCCAGTTCGCTGGGGAAAACCTGGTGGATCTCGGGCATGCGCGCCAGCACCGGCGCCACCCATTTAGGGGAGAGAGCGTCGATCTGCAGGCGCGGATGGCGCGCTTTCATGAGCGCGAAGAGCGGCTGCGCCATCAGGGCGTCGCCGATCCAGTTGGGGGCGATGACGAGGGCTTTTTTCATGGATGGAGCGCTGCCGGAAAGAAATTCGTGACGCGATCGGTGCGCGCCACGCACGCCGACGCTCCAGGGCGCCGCATGGCGGACCGGAGCGTCGGGGTGGTGCGGTGAACCGGGCGACGTGTCAGTGGTGACCCTTGATGACGGTGCCTGGCTTGAGCTTGTAGACGGTACCGCAGTACGGGCACTTCACTTCGCCGGTGTCGGCCACGTCGAGGAAGACGCGCGGGTGGTAGTTCCAGGCGGGTGTGTTGCCGGTGGGGCAGTGCAGCGGAAGATCTTCTGCGCCGATTTCAATTACGGAGGCGGTTTGCGTCATGGTGTTGCGGGGATGAATATCGTTTTTTGTCAGGACCAGGTACGTAGCTGGCTGGTTGTTCCGGCGTTCAGACCATCAGACCATCAGACCAGGGTCAGCCAGCGCTTGTATTGTTCGTTGGTGCCGCCGACGGCGGCGAAGAAGGCGTCCTGCACGCTCTTGGTCACCGGGCCGCGCCGGCCTTCCCCGATGACGCGGTCGTCGAGTTCGCGGATCGGTGTGACTTCGGCGGCGGTGCCGGTGAAGAAGGCTTCGTCCGAGCAGTACACCTCGTCGCGCGTGATGCGCTTCTCGCGTACCTCGATGCCCAGATCGTGCGCGATGGTGAGGATGGCGTCGCGCGTGATGCCGTCCAGGCACGAGGCCAGGTCGGGCGTATAGATCACGCCGTTGCGCACGATGAACACGTTCTCGCCGGAGCCCTCGCTGACGTAGCCTTCGGTATCCAGCAGCAGGGCTTCGTCATAGCCCATGCTGGTGGCTTCCTGGTTGGCCAGGATCGAGTTGATGTAGTAGCCGCTGGCCTTGGCGCGCACCAGCGACACGTTCACGTGGTGCCGGGTGAAGGAGGAAGTCTTCACGCGGATGCCGCGCTCCATGCCTTCCTCGCCCAGGTAGGCGCCCCACGGCCATGCGGCGATCGCCACGTGGATGGTGTTGCCCCTGGCCGACACGCCAAGCTTTTCCGAGCCGATCCAGACCAGCGGGCGGATGTAGCAGGACTCGAGCTGGTTGGCTTTCACCACCTCGCGCTGCGCCGCCTCCAGCGTGGCCTCGTCGAACGGCATCTGCATCTGGAAGATCTTGGCCGAGTTGAACAGGCGGCGGGTGTGCTCCTTGAGGCGGAAGATCGCGGTGCCGGCCGGGGTCTTGTAGGCGCGTACGCCCTCGAACACGCCCATGCCGTAATGCAGCGTATGGGTTAGCACGTGGATCTTGGCGTCGCGCCATTCGATCAACTTGCCGTCCATCCAGATTTTCCCGTCGCGATCCGCCATCGACATGATTCTTCTCCGTGGGTGCCGTCAGCAATGCAAAGGCAACATTGTAAACCCCGGGACCCCTTGTGCCAACGCGGGCGCAGGGCCTCGGGGGTCTAAAATCGTCACATTGTGTATGCCGCCACTGCCGCCCGTGCCCCTCTTGCCCTCGTCCGGATACTTCGCATCCAACCCCGATCCCCTTCGCGCGGAGCGCGCCAGGCGGCTGCACGAACTGCTGTTCTCGGGGGCTTCGGAGCGGGACATCGGCAAGCTGGTGGCGTCCTGGGAGCAGGGTGTCGACTTTGCCGCACTGCTGGTGGAGATGACGCTGGCCGGCGGCGAGGCCACGCTGCTGGACCGGGTTGTGCCGCCGTGGCGCTGGCGTATCGTCCTGGCGATGCTGGACTGTCTCTTTTCCGATTGGGATCCACGCTTGCGCCCCTACCTGGACTACGCACTGGCGCGCAACGCCGACGATCCCACGGCGCTGCCGGAGCCGCTTCCTGCCGTGCTGGCCACGGGGCTGCTGTACGCAGGCGAGCGCCCGGCTGCCCTGGCGTTGCTGTCCACCACCGAGAGCGCCGGCAGCGGCGATGACTACGCCCTGCGCGCTTTTGCGTGCTTGCAGGAGGGTGACTGGCCAGCCGCCCAGGCGGGCTTCGAGGCCGCGCTAAAGCGGCTGCGCAAAGCAAGCGGCCAGCGAACCGGCTTGTTGCCGCCCACGCTGGCACCTTGCTACCCGCTGTCCTTGCTGGCCCAGCGCACGCCCGCGCACCTCGAACAGGCCCGCAGGTTCTGCCAGGCGGAAGCGGGCTCGCGCAGTCCGGCGCCGACCGAGCGCTGGGGGCTGTGGTGCCACGCGCTCGCGGTGCAGCGGGGCGAAGCGCGGCTGGAGGAGGCCGCGTTCGAACTGCGCCCGGAGGTGCCAGCGCTCGCGCAGTTCTGGCGCGTGATGTTGCGCGCCTGGCTCGGCGACACCGCGCCAGCCAGCGGCCGCCGCCAGCCGGCGGCCGCCCGCGCTGAAGCTGTCGCGGCCCTGCGTGCCCGGCTGCATGCCTGCGGCCTGCGCTGGTTCGTGCAGCAACTCGATGCCGCGCAGGCGCTGGAGGCCGGCGAGCCGGTGCCGGATGCCTGCTTCGCCGGCCAGCGCCAGGAAAGCTGGCGGCTGGCGCTGGAAGCGCTGCAGGCCCTCGCGGGCGAAACGCGCGCACCCGACGGTGCCAGCGCCAGCCGCGTGTTGTGGGCGCTGACCGTGGACGCCGACGGCGCAGTCGGCACCATCGAGCCGCTGGAGCAAGTACGCGGCCCGCGCGGCTGGAACAAGCCACGTCCGCTGCCACTGGCCAGGCTGGCCGAGGACGACCGCCTGGAGCCGTGGGATGCCCGCGTGGCCCGCGCGATCCGCCGCGACCAGTCATACCACCGGCGCTATGTGCTGGACCGCGCCGCCGCCATGCTGGCCCTGGTCGGGCATCCGGGCGTCGTGCTGGCGCAGGCGCCCGAGCAGACCCTGGAAGTGGTGGAGGGCGCGCCCACGCTGGAGGTGGTGCGCCAGGGCGCGCGCTACACCTTGCGGGTCTCGCCGCCGGTGCGCGAGGCCCCGGCCATGGACAGCTTCCTGCCCGCCGGCAGCCGCGCGGATGCCGAGGCGCTACGCCAGATCACCGTGCTGCGCGAAGGCTCGCAGCGCCTGCGCGTGATCCGGCTCACGCCCGCGCAGCAAGGCGCGGCGCAACTGATCGCCGATGGGCTGGCGGTGCCGGCCGAGGCCCATGCCCAGCTCGACGCGACGCTACGCGCGCTGTCCGGCCATTTCCAGGTGCATGCCGACCACGACGGCAGCGCGCGCGAACTTGAAACCGAGAGCCGGCTGCGCGCCGAACTGTCGCCACTGGGCGAGGGCGTCGCCCTGCGTCTGGTGGTAACGCCGCTCGGCCCGCTCGGGCCCCGTCTCGCCCCTGGCAGCGGGCGCGAACGGCTGATGGCGGCGGTCAAGGGGGAGAGCCTCGCCACGGTGCGCGACCTCAAGGCCGAGCTGGCCCACGTGGCCGAAGTCTTCGATGCGCTGCCGTTCCTGGTGCCGCGGGCACCCGAGAGCGGCGAGTACGACTGGACCTTGGCCGACCCCGAGGAAGCACTGTCGGTGGTCGAGCAACTCCCGGGCCTGCCCGGGGTGCTCGCGGTGGAGTGGCCCAGGGGCAAGGAGATACGCGTAGCGGGCGCCGATATCCCGCAACTGGCGGTGCATATCGAGACCGGGAGCGAATGGTTCAAGCTGGTAGGCGAGCTGAGCGTGGCCGAGGGACTGGTGCTGCAGCTTGGCCAGTTGTTGGCCTGGACCACCAGCCATGCCGGGCGCTTCATGCCGATGGGGCAGGGCGTCTACGTGGCGCTCACGCGCAACTTGCGAGCGCGGCTGCGGGACCTGGCGAGCGTGGCGCACAGCGTGTCAGACGGCATCAAGGTGCCGCTGATGGCGGCGCCGTGGCTGGACGACGTCCTGGCCGGCGCGGATATCGATCCCGACCAGCATTTCCGCCAGCGTGTGGCGCGGCTGCGCCGGGCGCGCGACAGCGATGCCAGGGTGCCCGCCAATCTGGCCGCTGAACTGCGGCCTTACCAGGAAGACGGCTATCGGTGGGCGATGTCGCTGGCCGAGGCCGGCTTCGGCGCCTGCCTGGCTGACGATATGGGACTGGGCAAGACGCTGCAGGCGCTGGCGGTGCTGCTGGCGCGCGCGGACGGCGGCGCCGCGCTGGTCATCGCGCCGACCTCGGTCTGCGGCAACTGGGCCGAAGAGGCGCGGCGCTTCGCGCCGACGCTGCGCGTGCACATCTATGCCGAAGGCGAGCGCGCGGCTTTGCTGGAGCAGGCCGGGGCGCACGACGTGGTGATCGTCTCGTACACCCTGCTGCTGCAGGCGCGCGACGCGTTCCGCAAGCGGGAATGGCACACCGTGGTGGCCGATGAGGCGCAGGCCTTCAAGAACGCCGCCACCAAGCGTTCGCAGGCGATGTTCGAGCTGCGTGCCGGTTTCCGCATGGCGCTGTCGGGCACGCCGGTGGAAAACCGGCTGGCCGAGCTGTGGTCGATCATGCGTTTCTGCAACCCCGGCCTGCTTGGCTCGCTGGTCCGCTTCAACGAACACTTTGCCGTGCCGATCGAGCGCAACGGCGTGCGCGAGGCGTCCCAGCGGCTGCGCCGCATGATCGCCCCGTTCGTGCTGCGCCGGACCAAGGCCCAGGTGCTGGACGAACTGCCCCCGCGTACCGAGCTGGTCTTGCGCATCGACCCGGAGCCGGTGGAAGCGGCCCACTACGAAGCGCTGCGCCGCCAGGCGCTGGCCGAAGCCGAGGCGGCGGTCAGTGGTCCGAAGGCGCGCCGGACCGCCGCCGGCCAGCCCGGCGCCGAGGCGCGCATCCACGTGCTGGCGCAACTGATGCGGCTGCGGCGCGCCGCCTGCGACGCGCGCCTGGTCACGCCCGAGCTGGAACCGGGGCAGGGGGGCGCCAAGTTGCGCGCCTTCGTCCAACTGGCCGGCGAACTGGCCGCCAACGGCCACAAGACGCTGGTGTTCAGCCAGTTTGTCGACTTCCTGCAACTGCTGCGCCGCGGGCTGGACGAGGCGGGACTGGCCTGGCAGTACCTTGACGGCGCCACCCCGGCGGCCGAACGCACCCGGCGCGTGGCGGCATTCCAGGGCGGGGAGGGCGATGTCTTCCTGATCAGCCTGAAGGCGGGCGGCTTCGGCCTGAACCTGACCGCGGCGGACTATGTGATCATCGCCGACCCCTGGTGGAACCCGGCCGCCGAGGACCAGGCCATGGGCCGCGCCCACCGCATCGGGCAGCAGCGCCCGGTGACGGTGTACCGGCTGATCAGCACGGGCACCATCGAGGAGCGCATCCTCGCGCTCCACCACGGCAAGCGGGCGCTGGCGGACGGCATCCTGGAAGCTGGCGAGGCCGGCGGGGATGGCTTGATCGGCACGGCGGCAGCACTGCCGGATATCGATGAACTGGTGGGGCTGTTGCGCAGCTAGGGGGACGGGCATGCCGGTCCATGTCGGCTTATACCAACATGGCATACCCTCAAGCGAACTCCATCGTTGGTAATGCGGCGGATCGTTGGTATCTTGCTGCTTTGGACCGGGGCGGCAGACCCCGGCCGGCACCCCGACCCGCATTCATCTTTTCCGACGGTACCCCATGTTCAGCACTGCTTCCCGCCGCATTTCGCCCGTTTCCCGTTCTTCCCGCCTGGCCGCCGGCCTTGGCGTGCTGGCCGCGCTATGCACGCTGGCCGCGCCGGCCCGCGCCCAGGAACCGGCATGGCCCGCGCAGCCGATCACGATCCTGATGGGCTTCACCGCTGGTTCGGGCGTGGACATGGTTGGCCGCGCGCTGCAGGAATCGCTGCAGAAGTCGCTCAAGGCCACCATCATCTATGACTACCGCCCCGGTGCCGGCGGCAACGTGGCCTCCGAATTCGTGGCGCACGCTAGGCCCGACGGCTACACGCTCCTGCTCGGCACCGCCGCCACCCACGGCATCAACCCGGCCCTGTACAAGAGCTTGCCGTTCGACGCCGAGGCCGATTTCACGCCCGTGGCACCGCTGGTGGAAGTGTCCAATGTGCTGACCGTCAATCCGGCCGTGATCGACGTGAAGTCGGTGAAGGAATTCATCGAGAAGGTCAAGGCCAATCCGGGCAAGTACAACTACGCATCCACCGGCAACGGTACCGGCACCCACCTGGCCTTCGCCGAATTCAACGCGCGCGCCGGCCTGGACATGGTGCATGTGCCGTACAAGGGCGGTCCGGATGCGCTGCAGGCCGTGCTCAAGGGCGAGGTCTGCTGCATTTTCAACCAGGTGCAGAGCGTGCTGCCGCAATACCGGGCGGGGAAGGTGCGGCTGCTGGGCGTGACCACCAGGAACCGCGTGGCGGTGATCCCGGAGGTGCCGACGATTGGCGAGAGCGGCCTGGCCGGATTCAACAGCACCATCTGGTTTGGCTTCTTCGGGCCCAAGGGGCTCGATCCGAAGATCAGCAAGAAGATCAACGAGGCGGTCAAGGTCGCGCTGGAAACGCCGGCTATCCGGCAGAGGCTGATCGAGGCCGGCAACTCGCCGCGGATCGAAACGGTCGAGCAGTTCCGGACTACCGTCAAGGCGGACCGCCAGAAATGGGCTGGCGTGGTAAAGAGCGTGGGTGCGTCGATCGACTGAGAGCAAGACCATCCCCTTTCCCGTCAGGGTAGGGAGACAACGCAGATCTGGCGTTGTCAGCAAGCTGAAGCCCCCGCCAGCCCCCGCATGCGGGAACTCTTCATTGGCAGGTGGCCAGGCATTCAAGCCCCGCTGGATCAGTTAAGCGTTTGCTTACGACCGGCCAGCCTGGCCCTATAATGGGGCCTTGCCCGCGCGTCCCGCCCTTCGGGCAACGCACATGCCCCAGTCCATTCACTGTGGCGGAGCCGGCGCCGCATCCCCCATACTTAAAACATGACATTCCGACCGCCCCAGGCCCTGCTGCGTCCCTGGCATCGTATTGCCCCGGCCGAGCGGGCCGGCTTTATCGAGGGCGCGCGCTATTTCGCCCCGTCCCTGCCAGCGGTGTTCTCCTGGGGGCTCGTGACCGGCGTGGCCATGAGCAAATCGGTGATGAGCGTGCCCGAGGCGATCGGCATGTCGCTGCTGGTCTACGCGGGCTCGGCCCAGTTGTCGGTGCTGCCGCTGTTCGCCGCGGGTTTGCCGCTGTGGACGGTATGGCTGACCGCCGCCATCGTCAACCTGCGTTTCGTCATCTTCAGCGCGGGGCTGCAGCCGCATTTCAGCTATCTGCCGCTGTGGCGCCGGACGCTGCTGGGATCCTTCAACGGTGACCTGCATTTCGTCTACTTCATGCAGCGCTATGTCACGCCGGGCCACGAGCCGGGCAAGGAAGGCTATTTCTGGGGTATGGCACTGACCAATTTCGCCATGTGGCAGGTCTCGTCCATCATCGGCATCGTGCTGGCCAGCGCCTTCCCGGATAGCTGGGGCCTTGGCCTTGCGGGCACCCTGGCGCTGATCCCGGTCATGGTCTCCACCATCAATTCGCGCTCCACGATGATGGCGGTGGCAGTGGCCTCGACCCTGGCGCTGCTGTGCTTCGACCTGCCTTACCGGCTCGGACTGGTGGCTGCGGTGGTGGGCGCGATCGCTGCCGGCATGGCCAGCGACGAACTGGCGGCGCGCGCCACCTTGCGCGGTATCCGCCGCCGCAAACTGGAGCATGCGGTGGCGCAGGTGCCTGCGCGGCCGCCGGAGGATCGCCCGTGAGCCATCTCGAGATCTGGATCGCGCTGGTCGGGATGGCGGTGGTGACCATCGTCACCCGCGCGCTGTTCCTGATGGCGGGCGAGCGCGTGACGGTGCCCGACCGCATCCAGCGCGCGCTGCGCTACGCGCCGGCCGCGGCGCTGGCGGCCATCATCCTGCCTGACCTGATGACCTGGCACGGTCATTTCACGCTGGCGCCGGGCAACTACAAGCTGGTGGCCGGCATCGTTGCCCTGGTGTTCTACCTGCTGACGCGGCGCATGCTGGGCATGATCGCGGCAGGCATGGCGGTCTACACCGCGCTGCGATTGCTGGGTTGAGTGCCGGGCGCGCGGCCCGGCGCAGGGGATTGCCTGCCGGCTAACCGGGGTTGGGACTGGCGGCGGACCCGGCATCCGTGCCTGGTCCGAGCGCGGTGCTCAACTGCGTCAGCAGCCGGGTCAGGCGGGCTTGCGTGGTGGCGCCGGTCTTGAGGAACACCGCCTTGAGCTGGCTGCGCACGGTTTCATGCCGCACGCGCAGGCGCTCGCTGGCTTCGGGCAGGCCCATGCCGGTGGCCAGCAGGCTGGCCAGGCGGATCTCGGCCGGGGTGAGGCCGTAGATTTCGCGCAGCAGGCGCGGGAGTTGCACCGGCGAATGCGCGTCCTCATGGATCACCACCAGCGCACTGGGCCTTTGCCAGGGCTGCGCAAAGAGGTGGGAGGGCGGCAGCGGCAGCACGATCAGTTGCGCGCTGGCGCTTTCGGCGTGGCGCGCGATCGCAGCCTGTGCCGGCATCGTGCTGCGCTGCGAGCAGGCCGCGGCCACCATGTCCGCCAGCGAGCGTGACAGCTGCCATTCGCCGGTCTTGCCGCCGGGGTCGAGCCTGCGCACCCAGCGCTCGCCAATGCTGTTGCTCAGCAAGACGCGGCGCTCGGGCGAGAAGGCGATCACGCCGAACGACAGGCGCTCCAGGATCTGCGCCGATAGCTGGGCCAGCTCCGACAGCTCGATGGTGCGGTCGCGCATGGCCATGGCGCTGCGCAGATGGGGCAGTGCCCAATCCAGCGCGCTGACGTCCGCTGCCGTGAACACGCCTTGCGAGAACGACCGCTGCAGGGCGAAATACACTTCGTAGTGCGGCTTTCGCTCCACCAGGCAGGCCGCATAGGAGCGCAGGCCGAAGCGATGGAAGAAGTCGCGGTAGAACGGGCTGCGCTGCATCGCGCCCTCGCCGAAATCGCGCGCGTCGATGTACCACTGGCCGGGCGTCAGCCTGTGGGCGAACAGCTTGCCCGGGTCGATTTCGTGGAATTCCTTCTCGTAGGCGCTGAACAACTCCTGTATCGGACGCACCATTTCGTTGACCGTCATCAGGTCGCGCTCGGTGTCGCGCACGATCATCGATGCATGCGCGCTGCCGACGATCCCGCTCATGGTTTGCAAGCTCTGCTGCCACGCCTGCGCGTCGAGAATCCCCTCGTACAAGCCACGGATTGCGCCGTGCACGTCTTCGTTCATGATTAACCCCTGCCTTCGCGACAACGGCATTAGCCGTATGGCGCCAACGCCGCTTCCCGTAAGCGTGTTCGGCTCCAGTGCCTTGGGTCCCGTCTGTAGCGGGCCTCGGCCATGTTTTTGCGTGCATGATCTGTACAGATATTGCAGGCTTGTGCAGAAGCGTACGAGACGCAGGCCGAATGTCGCACCCTTCTTTCAGGGGGTGCGTTGCAAGTACGCGGCACGTCGTCTGGTGCATGTGGATAAAGGCGCACCCAGTGGTGGGCGCATCATGGCGTCAATCCCGCAAAATGGCCTTTGCGATCAGGTAAAATGCCGATTTTCCCCGATTTTCGCTCTCCAGCCACCGCCATGACCTCTGTCCTGCGTCTTTCCGATCTCATCTCCGAAGGCAAAATTGCCGGCAAGCGTGTGTTTATCCGCGCCGACCTGAATGTGCCGCAGGATGACGCCGGCCGAATCACCGAAGATACCCGTATCCGTGCCTCGGTGCCTGCTATCGAGGCTTGCCGCAAGGCCGGCGCCGCCGTCATGGTGACCTCCCACCTGGGCCGCCCGACCGAGGGCGAGTTCAAGCCCGAGGATTCGCTGGCGCCCGTGGCCGCGCGCCTGGGCGAACTGCTCGGCAAGCCGGTCAAGCTCGTGCAGAACTGGGTCGACGGCACCGGCGAAGTCAGCCAGGTCAAGCCCGGCGAAGTAGTACTGCTGGAGAACTGCCGCGTCAACAAGGGCGAGAAGAAGAACAGCGACGAACTGGCGCAGAAAATGGCCAGGCTGTGCGATGTCTATGTGAACGATGCCTTCGGCACCGCGCACCGCGCGGAAGCGACCACCCACGGCATCGCCAGGTACGCGCCCATCGCCTGCGCCGGCCCGTTGCTTGCCGCCGAGATCGATGCGCTGGGCAAGGCCCTGGGCCAGCCGGCGCGTCCGCTGGTGGCGATCGTCGCCGGTTCCAAGGTCTCCACCAAGCTGACCATCCTCAAGACGCTGGCCAGCAAGGTCGACAACCTGATCGTCGGCGGCGGCATCGCCAATACCTTCATGCTGGCGGCCGGGCTCAAGATCGGCAAGTCGCTGGCCGAGGCCGACCTGGTCGGCGACGCCCGCGCCATCATCGACATCATGGCCGCGCGCGGCGCCTCGGTGCCGATTCCGGTGGATGTGGTGTGCGCCAAGGAATTCAGCGCCACTGCCACCGCCACCGTCAAGGACGCAAAGGACGTGGCCGACGACGACATGATCCTCGATATCGGCCCGAAGACTGCGCAGATGCTGGCCGAGCAGCTCAAGGCCGCCGGCACCATCGTGTGGAACGGCCCGGTCGGCGTGTTCGAGTTCGACCAGTTCGGCAACGGCACGCTGGTGCTGGCGCAGGCCATCGCCGAGTCCAGGGCATTTTCGATCGCCGGCGGCGGCGACACGCTGGCGGCCATCGCCAAGTACGGCATTGCCGATCGCGTGGGCTATATCTCCACCGGTGGCGGCGCCTTCCTGGAATTCCTGGAGGGCAAGAAGCTGCCCGCCTTCGAGGTGCTGGAACAGCGCGCCGCGGGCTGATCCCGCTCCCCGCAACCCAGGCTGGTCCGGTGGCGGGCGGCAAACCGGCCCGCCCGTTCCGATGTCTCCGGACGGCGCAGGCCGTCCCTACGTCGTCCCTACGTCGTTAAGGAAAACAAGATAATGACCCGCTCGACCAAGATTGTTGCCACCATCGGTCCCGCTTCCAGCACGCTGGAAATGCTTACGCGCATGATCGCGGCGGGGGTCGACGTAGTGCGCCTCAACTTCTCCCACGGCGTTGCCGAGGACCACATCGAGCGCGCCCGCCTCGTGCGCGAGGCGGCCAAGGCCTGCGGCCGCGAAGTCGCCATCATGGCCGACCTGCAAGGACCGAAGATCCGCGTCGGCAAGTTCGAGAACGGCAAGATCACGCTGCAGCCAGGCGACCCGTTCATCCTCGACTCGAACTGCACCCTGGGCAACCAGGAGCGCGCGGGCCTGGATTATGAAGACCTGCCGCGCGACGTCGGCCCGGGCGACCTGCTGCTGCTCAACGACGGCCTGATCGTGCTGGTGGTGGACCGCGTGCTCGGCCACGAGATCTTCACCACCGTGCGCATCGGCGGCGAGCTGTCCAACAACAAGGGCATCAACCGCCAGGGCGGCGGCCTGTCGGCGCCGGCGCTGACCGCCAAGGACATGGAGGACATCAAGACCGCCATGGCGCTGGGCGCGGACTATGTCGCGGTGAGCTTCCCCAAGAACGCCACCGATATGGAAATGGCGCGCCAGCTCGCCGCCGTGGCCGGCCAGCCGCACCAGCACAAGGCGCGCATGATCGCCAAGATCGAGCGCGCCGAGGCGATCCGTCCGGGCGTGCTGGAAGAGATCCTGCAGGCATCCGACGGCATCATGGTGGCCCGCGGCGACCTGGCCGTGGAAGTGGGCAACGCGGCCGTGCCGGCATTGCAAAAGCGCATGATCCGGCTGGCGCGCGAAGCCAACAAGCTGACCATCACCGCCACCCAGATGATGGAGAGCATGATCGTCAACCCGGTGCCGACGCGCGCCGAGGTGTCGGATGTGGCCAACGCCGTGCTGGACGGCACCGATGCCGTGATGCTGTCGGCCGAGACCGCCGCCGGCCGCTATCCGGTGGAAACCGTGGAAGCCATGGCCGCAGTCTGCGTCGAGGCGGAGAAGTCCGAGGTGGTGCAGCTCGATACGGATTTCCTCAACCAGACCTTTGGCCGCATCGACCAGTCGATCGCCATGGGCGCGCTGTTCACAGCCTATCATTTGCAGGTGAAGGCCATCGCGGCGCTGACCGATTCCGGTGCCACCGCGCTGTGGATGAGCCGCCACCGCATCCATGTGCCGATCTACGCGATGACGCCCAACCTGGCCTCGCAGCGCAAGATGCAGCTCTACCGCAATGTGGTGCCGCTGTCGCTGGACGCCAGCACCGACCGGGATACCGCGCTGGAGCAGGCCGAGGAGCTGTTGCTGTCGCGCGGCGTGGTGCAGCGCGGCGATTTTATCGTGCTGACCATTGGCGAGCCGATGGGCCAGCCGGGCGGTACCAATACGCTGAAGATTGTCCGTGTCGGCGCCTGAATGTGCTGGGCCGGACAGAAGGCCGGCGGCCGTGCGCATAGGATGCATCGCGTAAGCATAGCGCTTTACACGTGGACAGAAACGAATACCGAATACCGAATACCGAATACCTCGAATAACTCGAATACCGAGATACCCCATTTCTTCTTTTGGAGTTTGACATGCCACTCGTATCGATGCGCCAGCTGCTCGACCACGCCGCTGAGAACGGCTACGGCCTGCCCGCTTTCAACGTGAACAACCTGGAACAGGTGCAGGCCATCATGCAGGCCGCCGACGAGGTCAATGCGCCGGTGATCATGCAAGCCTCCGCTGGTGCGCGCAAGTATGCCGGCGAGCACTTCCTGCGCCACCTGATCGAAGCCGCGGTCGAAGCCTACCCGCATATCCCGGTGGTGATGCACCAGGATCACGGCCAGTCGCCTGTGATCTGCCAGGCCGCGATCGACCTGGGTTTCTCCTCCGTGATGATGGACGGCTCGCTGCGTGAAGACGGCAAGACCCCGTCCGACTACGAATACAACATCGACGTGACCCGCAAGGTCGTGCAGATGTCGCACGCCATCGGCGTGACCGTCGAGGGCGAACTCGGCTGCCTGGGCTCGCTCGAAACCGGCGAAGCCGGCGAGGAAGACGGCATCGGTGCCGAAGGCAAGCTGGACCACTCCATGCTGCTGACCGACCCCGAGCAGGCCGCCGACTTCGTCAAGGCTACCCAGCTCGACGCGCTGGCCATCGCCATCGGCACCTCGCACGGCGCCTACAAGTTCACCCGCAAGCCCACCGGCGACATCCTGGCGATCAACCGCATCAAGGAAATCCACGCCCGCATCCCCAACACCCACCTGGTGATGCACGGCTCGTCCTCGGTGCCGCAGGAGCTGCTGGCGGAAATCCGCCAGTTCGGCGGCGACATGAAGGAAACCTACGGCGTGCCGGTCGAGGAAATCCAGGAAGCCATCAAGTACGGCGTGCGCAAGATCAATATCGACACCGATATCCGCCTTGCCATGACCGGCGCGATCCGCCGCTTCCTTGCCGAGAATCCGGGCAAGTTCGACCCGCGCGAATACCTGAAGCCGGCCCGCGAAGCCGCCAAGCAGGTTTGCAAGGCACGCTACGTCGCCTTCGGCTGCGAAGGCCAGGCCGGCAAGATCAAGCCGGTCTCGCTCGACGCCATCGCGCAGCAGTACAAAGCGGGCGCGCTGGCCCAGGTCGTGCAGTAAGCAGAACCCCGTGCCGTCCCCGCCCCGATCCCTTGAACAGGGACAGGCGCGGGGACGACGCTTTTCTGGCGCCGGCGCTTGTTGCCGGTGCCCGAGAGGCGCTGACAAGATGACGCGCAGGATCATCCTGTCAGTGCCTCCTATCGGAACCCCCGAACCACCATGTCGAACGCTCTCTATCAGTCCTCCATCACTTCGCTGCCGCTGCTGGGTCACGGCAAGGTCCGCGACAACTACGCCGTCGGCGACGACAAGCTGCTGATCGTCACCACCGACCGCCTGTCGGCCTTCGACGTCATCCTGGGCGAGCCGATCCCGGCCAAGGGCCGCGTGCTCAACCAGATGGCCAACTTCTGGTTCAGGAAGCTCGCCCACATCGTGCCGAACCACGAGACCGGTGTCACCGCCGAGAGCGTCGTCAGCCCGGCCGAGGTCGAGCAGGTGCAAGGCCGCGCCGTGGTGGTCAAGCGCCTCAAGCCGATCCTGGTGGAAGCGGTGGTGCGTGGCTACCTGGCCGGCAGCGGCTGGAAGGACTACCAGGCTACCGGCAGCGTGTGCGGCATCGAACTGCCCGCCGGCCTGCAGAACGCGCAGAAGCTGCCCGAGCCGATCTTCACCCCGGCCGCCAAGGCCGAGATGGGCGAGCACGACGAGAACATCTCCTTTGCCGAGACCGAGGCCCGCATCGGCGCCGACCTGGCCCGCCAGATGCGCGACATCTCGATCCGCCTGTACAAGGAAGCGGCCGACTACGCCGCCACGCGCGGCATCATCATCGCCGACACCAAGTTCGAGTTCGGCCTGGACGAGAACGGCACGCTGACGCTGATGGACGAAGTGCTGACCGCGGATTCCTCGCGTTTCTGGCCCGCCGACTCCTACCAGGTGGGCACCAACCCGCCGTCCTTCGACAAGCAGTTCGTGCGCGACTGGCTGGAATCGGTGCGCATCGACGGCAAGCCGTGGCCCAAGACCGCGCCGGCGCCGGCCCTGCCCGCCGACGTGATCGAGAAGACCGCCGCCAAGTACCGCGAGGCGCTCACGCGCCTGACCGGCGAGGAACTGCAGTAATTTTCAGGGGCGCTGGCCGAAGCCGGCCAGTGCGCCAACCGTTTGGAATGACGACGGTTTTGACTCTCTCTCCCCTCGGGGGGAGAGAGAGCAAACCGCAGGATGGCGAGGACTGGTACCAGCAGGCACCAGACGGATATTGAAGGATTTAACGTGAGCAATACAGCCAAGCCGCTGGTCGGCGTTGTGATGGGCAGCAGTTCCGACTGGGACGTGATGCAGAACGCGGTCGCCATGCTGAAGGATTTCGGCGTGGCTTTCGAGGCGCGCGTGGTCTCCGCCCACCGCATGGCCGACGACATGTTCGAGTACGCAGCCACCGCGCGCGAGCGCGGCCTGCGCGCCATCATCGCCGGCGCCGGCGGTGCCGCGCACCTGCCGGGCATGATCGCCGCCAAGACCATCGTGCCGGTGTTCGGCGTGCCGGTGCCGTCGCGCTACCTGCGCGGCGAGGACTCGCTGCTGTCGATCGTGCAGATGCCCAAGGGCGTGCCGGTCGCCACCTTCGCCATCGGCGAGGCTGGCGCCGCCAATGCCGCGCTGCACGCCATCGCTACCCTGGCCACCACCGACGACGCGCTGGCCGCGGCGCTCGAAGCGTTCCGCGCCAGGCAGACCGAAGCCGCGCGCGCGATGACGCTGCCGGTGTAAGGCGTACGCATCACCAGAGCAGACAGAGCAGACAGAGCAGACAGAGCAGACAGAGCAGCCAGAACAGCCAGAACAGCCGACTAGCCTAAGCCCCAGAATCCGGAAAGACGCGCAATGCCCACCGATATCCATCCCCACCTGGTCGAAGCCCACACGCCGGAGTCGCGTGCCGAATTCGGCATCGACAGTCCCAGCGCGCCGGTGCTGCCCGGCGCCTGGCTCGGCATGCTGGGCGGCGGCCAGCTTGGCCGCATGTTCACCCATGCCGCCCAGGCGATGGGGTACAAGGTCTGCGTGCTCGATCCGGACCAGGACAGCCCGGCCGGCACGATCGCCGAGAAGCACATCTGCGCGGCCTATACCGACGAAGCCGCGCTGGTCGAGATGGCCAGGTTGTGCCCCGCGGTGAGCACCGAGTTCGAGAACGTGCCATCGCTCTCGCTGGACCGGCTCGAACAACTGGGCGCCTTCGTGGCGCCGCGCGGCTATTGCGTGTCGATCGCACAGAACCGCATCGGCGAAAAGAAGTTCTTCGCCTCCTGCGCCGAGCACACCGGCGTGCCGACCGCACCGCATTGGGTGATCCAGCACGACGCCGATGTCGATCAGCTGCCCGAGGACCTGCTGCCCGGCATCCTGAAGACCGCGCGCATGGGCTATGACGGCAAGGGCCAGGCCCGCGTCAAGAGCCGTGAAGATGTGCGCGCCGCCTGGCGCGCCATGCAGCACGTGCCCTGCGTGCTGGAGAAGATGCTGCCGCTGGCCTACGAAGTCTCGGTGCTGGCCGCGCGCGCTGCCGACGGCAGCACCGCTACCTGGCCGCTGGCCGAGAACGTGCACCGCGACGGCATCCTGTTCTCCACCGTGATGCCCGCCACCAGCGTCTCCGGCGACATCGCCGCGCGCGCCCGTGCCGCCGCCGCCGCCATCGCCACCGAGATGGGCTATGTGGGCGTGCTGTGCATCGAGTTCTTCGTGCTGACCGACGGCTCGCTGGTCGCCAACGAAATGGCGCCGCGCCCGCACAACTCGGGCCACATCACCATGGACGCCTGCGAGACCAGCCAGTTCGAGCAGCAGGTACGCGCCATGGCCCGCCTGCCGCTGGGCAGCACGCGCCAGCATTCCGCCGGCAAGATGCTCAACCTGCTGGGCGACGTGTGGTTCGAGTTCGGGCTGGAGCGCACGCCGGCCTGGGACGAAGTCGTGGCACAGCCCGGCGCCAAGCTGCATCTGTACGGCAAGAGCGATGCGCGTCCAGCGCGCAAGATGGGCCATGTGAACTGCGTGGGCGGCGAGGCCGCCGATGCAGGGCGCGCGTTCGACGCTGCCTTGAAGGCGCTGCATATCGAGCCCTGATGGCGTGCCCGCCCGGTTCTCCCTTTTTCGTAGTTTCGTAGTCACGCTTACCCCAGAGATCCCCCGATGTCGCGCATGCCCACGTCCGCAGAACTTGACCAGGCGGTCCAACTGCTGGAGGCCGGCGAGCTGGTCGCCTTCCCCACCGAAACCGTCTATGGTCTCGGCGCCGACGCGGAAAACCCGGAGGCCATCGCCCGCATCTACGCGGCCAAGGGCCGGCCATCCAACCATCCGATCATCGTGCACGTGGTGGACGGCGGCGACATCAGCTACTGGGTCGACGACGTGCCGCCGGCTGCGCAGCAACTGATCGATGCCTTCTGGCCCGGACCGCTCACGCTGATCCTCAAGCGCGCCGCGCATATCCCGGCTGCGGTGGCGGGGGGACAGGACAACATCGGCCTGCGTTGCCCGTCGCATCCTGTCGCGCAGGCGCTGCTTTCACGCTTCAAGCGCGGACGCGGAGGGATTGCCGCGCCATCGGCCAACAAGTTCGGACAGGTCAGCCCGACCACCGCGCAGCATGTGCGGGACGAGTTTGGCGATAGTGTCTTTGTGCTGGAAGGCGATGGGGTGGAGGTCGGCATTGAATCGACCATCGTGGACTTGTCACGGCTGGCACAGGGAATCGGGCCGGTGTTGTTGCGGCCTGGCGCGATTACGGCGGCGATGATGGCGCAGGTATTGGGTGTGACGCCGTTGCCGCCGGATGCCGCTGCGCCGCGGGCTTCGGGGACGCTTAAGGCGCACTATGCGCCGCATACGCCCTTGGCTTTGTCTTCCGCTGCCGATTTGCCGGCGCAGTTAGCGGATTTGCCTGCGGATGCCAAGGTGGCATGGGTGGGCGTCCAGGCGGCCGCCGATCCGCGCTGTGTGTGGGTGGAAGCGCCTGCCGGTGCCGAGGCTTATGCGCGGGAGCTTTACCGGCTGTTGCGGAGGCTGGATCGGGAGGGGTATGCGAGGCTGGTGATTGAGGCCTTGCCGGCGGGGCATGAGTGGGATGGGGTCAGGGATCGGTTGCAGCGGGCTGCTGCGGCGTTTGGGGGGTGAGGGGGCTTGGGGGCCTTGGGCTTTTGGTTTACGCGGTGTTGGTTTTTGGGGCCAAGAGCAAAACCGTTGGCTTTGGTTGCGTGGTTGGGCGTTAATTTGGGCGGGGTTGGTCTTTGGACCCAACAGCCATACGACAACCCCCTGCGGGGGCTGCCGGTCACTTTTCTTTGCGCGGCAAAGAAAACTAACGAAAAGAAAGCCGCCCTGCCGGGAGCAGAGCAATAAGGCTTATGTGGGGCAGTGGTTTCGCCGTACGGCCCTGGGTGTTGGCTGGCGTGTCCTACCGGCGTCAATGGCGGCGCCACTGCTTTCCCCAGCGGTTTCGTGGTGCGGCCCCTGACCTCGTTTGCGGTGACCGTTCCCACATCTGCCGTTCGCGGTGCAAAGGGCTGCGCCGTTTCAGGTGTGGCTGGTTTCGTGGTTTTGTCTCTTGCGGCAAATACCCTACCATTCGATACCCTGCCGTACCGGCTCTGGCTGTGACTGGATCTCGGCCGTCCTCGTTTCGTGGTGGGCGCAGTGGCCCGGCCGGCTGATGCGAAGGATGCTCAAACCGAGAAGGTGTTGCTCCACTCGCCAACCGACGTAACGGCGAGGCCGCAGGCGAGTGCGTTCGATCCACCACGCCCACCACGAAACCCGTCAGTACGAAGCTGCGCGGCGCTGCGAACGGCGAACGGCAGGGACCGTATGATCACCGCGCGTGCCGTCAGAGACAAAACCACGAAACCAGTGAGGTGCGAGATTGCGCAGCCCTTTGCACCGCGAACGGCAGATTGCCGAATGGGCAATGGCGATGCTACCGTGGGCACCACCACGAAACCGCTGGCTAATGCAATTGCGATGCCTTTCAAGCCGGTAGGACACGCCAGCCAACACTCCGGGCCGTACGACGCAATCACTGCCGCCGAATAGCCTTAATGCTCTGCTCCCGGCAGGGCGGCTTTCTTTTCGTTAGTTTTCTTTGCCGCGCAAAGAAAAGTGACCGGCAGCCCCCGCAGGGGGATGTCGTATGGCTTTTGGATCCAAAAACCAACCCCGCCCAACTAAAATCCCAACCACACAACCAAAGCCAACGGTTTACGACGGCGCCCCCTGATAAACCCACTGCAACAACGCATCATGGGCATCCCGCGCCTGCGATGCGTTCGCATGGTTGATATAACTCACCACCACATACCGATCCCCGTTCAGCGCATCCACATACCCCGCCAGCGCCCGCACATTATTCAACGTCCCCGTCTTCATATAGGCATTGCCGGCCGCGCCGGCCCTGGTCAGCCGGTTCCGCAACGTCCCGTCCACCCCCAGGATAGGCAGCGAATCGATCAACACCGGCCCCACCTCGCTGGCAAGCGCCTGCTGCAGCAACCGCGACATGTCGTACGCGCTGATCCGTTCCTCGCGCGACAGCCCTGAGCCGTTGTCCAGAACCAGGTCCGGCATGTCCAGTCCCTGGCGCGCCAGCCAGTTCTGCACCACTTTCGCCGAGCGCGCGGTGCTGGCGGGCCCGCTGCGATCCATCTCGGCGCCGATGGTCAGGTAGAGCTGGCGGGCCATCACGTTGTTCGAGAACTTGTTGATGTCGCGCACGATCTCCGAGAGCGGCTGGCCGTAGTGGCGTGCGAGCAGGAAGGCGCCGCGCGGGGCGCGGCCCATGCGCAGTGCGGGCTGATGCGTGAAGCGGCCGCCGGCGAGTTGCCATTCGGCGACGAAGCCGCCCCAGGTGAATTCGTTGTGCGAGAGCGTGGCGATATTGACCACGTGTTCGCCGCAGTCGGCGGCGTAGCTGCCGTCGAAGGACGCCAGCACGGTGCCGTCGGGCTGTTGCGTGACGGCGGGGCGGGCGTGTACCGACCAGTCGCCGCATTTGCCGTTGGACAGCGCCAGGCGGTTGTCGAGCCTGAGCTGCGCCAGCGCGGGCTTGACGGATACCGCGACCGACTGGTTGGCCGGGTCGGGCGTGATGGTGAACGACAGCGTCTTGAAGGCGTACAGCAGCGCGTCGGGGCTGACGTTGTAGGCGCGCTGGGTTTCGCCGTCGATGGTGGCGCCTTTGTCGATGGCGGAATCGAAGTAGCTGCGGTCCAGCACCAGGTCGCCATTGATGGTGGTGGCACCCGCGGCGCGAGCGGTGGCGACCAGCTTGGCCATTTCTTCCGGCACCAGCTTGGGGTCGCCCTGTCCGCGCAGGTAGATGTTGCCGTTGATGATGCCATCGGCGCCGGGCTGGCTGTCGGCGTAGAGCGAGGTCTGCCAGCGGTAGCCGGCGCCGAGCAACTGCAGTCCGGCGAAGGTGGTGACCAGCTTCATGGTCGACGCCGGGTTCATTGGCGTCTGCGCGTTCCAGCTCGCGCGGGGCGCCGGCGCGCCGACCTTGATCACATAGAAGCTGGTGGCCGAGGCGGGCACGTGCGCGCGCTTGAGCGCGCCCATCACGCTGGCCGGCAGGCCCGAGCGCGGCTCGGCCGGCGCAGCGGCAGTCTGCGAGGCCTTGGACTTGTGAGCGGAGGTTTTGGCGGTGGCGGCGGGCAGGCCGCCGATGCACAACAGCCCGGCGGCGCAAAGCGGCAGCAGGCGGCGAAGAATTGGGGAGGGGCGTTTCGGCATGGTGCCCATGTTAACGCATGGGCATGAGCACGGATGACGCGGCGTTCAGATTTCGGTGAGGCTTGCAGGGGCCGCCCGCTCGGCCGCGGCAGGATTGGGCGGCGCCAGCTTGCCGAGCAGCGCGCGCAGCATATCCTGCTCCTGCGCCGTCAGCGCGGCCGCGACGCGCGCATCGTGCGCGCACACGGCGGTGGTGGCGGCCTCCAGCGTGCGGCGGCCCGCGGGCGTCAGTACCAGGCTGTAGGCCCGGCGGTCGTGCGGCGCGGGGCGGCGCGCCACCAGCTTCATGTCTTGCAGCGCGTCGACCAGCAGCACCGCGCCGGAGCGCGCAATGCCCAGGATGCCGGCCAGTTCGGTCAGCTTGAGTTGCGGGTTGCGCGAGATGATCACCAGTGCGGAAAAACGCGGCGGCGTGATGTTCCACTGTGCCAGCGACTGCACGAAGTCCTCGTAGATGCGGATCTGCGCGCGGCGGATCGCGTAACCGACCAGGCTGTCCAGTACGCCGTAGTCGATGTTGGGGAGATGCGGGTCGAAGCCGCCCAGGGCGTCGGCCGCCTGGCTGGCACCCGCGGGATCGGGGGCGAGGGCGTCGCGGCTGCGGCGCGGGCGCGCCTTTGCTGTGGTCATAATGCCTTGGCCTCGGGTCGAACTCGGAAGCTGGAACGGAAACTGGAACGGGAACCAGATGACGCGAAAATACCGCATTTCCACCCGGTCGGGATAGCGAGGCGAGCGCCAGTGGCGACAAGCAGGTGCTGCATAAGACGGACGAAGCGCAGCGCTAGCGCGCCGGCGTCTGCAGCGATTGCCGGTCGAAGCCGGCGAGTTGCTTGTAGCGCAGCGCAATCGCTTCAAGCTCCGCGGGCGGGATCACGGCGCCTATATCGCTGAAGCCTTGTGGCGCGCGCTGCTCGGCAAGCTGCATGACCTGCTCGGGCCCGTTCAGGCGGTTGCGCAGCACGATGGCGGCGGTGCGCGGCAACCGCTCGGCTTCGTACTCGCGCAGCGCGTAGCCGGCGCCGGACGCATCGCGCGGCGCGCCGTTGGCCAGCAGGCTGTCCATCAGGTAGCGCGCATCCAGGATGGCCTGCGCGCTGCCGTTGGAGCCGATCGGGTACATCGGGTGGGCGGCGTCGCCCAGCAGTGTCACGCGGTCGAAGGTCCAGCGCGGCAGCGGATCCTTGTCGACCATGGGGAATTCGTAGATGGCCTGCGCGCCGTCGATCAGCGCGGGGATATCGATCCAGTCCCAGCGCCAGTTGGCAAACGCCGCGCTGAACACGGACTTGTGGACTTGCTTGTTCCAGTCGCTGCGCGGCGGCGTATCCGAGACGTGGTCGGGCACGCGCAGCTCGGCGATCCAGTTGACCAGCGAGCGTCCCTCGCGGCGAAGCGGCTCGGAGATCGGGTAGGCCACGAACTTCTGGTCCTGATGGCCCGCCATGAACATCGATCTGCCGTCGAGGTACGGTGGCGCTTCGGTGACGGCGCGCCACAGCGTGCGGCGGGAGAAACGCGGCGCGTCGCCCCGGGGATGGAAGTGGCGGCGCACCGCGGAGTGGATGCCGTCGGCACCCACCAGCACATCGGCCTGTGCGGCAATCTCGGCGGCGTCGCGGCGGCGGCGCAGCGTGAATGCCACCGGCTCGCCGGCGCGCGCGCCGGTGCTCACCACCGATTCGAAGGCATGCCCGGCATGCATGCGGTCGGCGCCCAGGCGTTCCACCGCGGCGCGGTAGAGCAGCATCTGGAATTCGCCGCGATGAATGGAGAACTGCGGCAGGTCGTAGCCCGCCGCGTGCCCGCGCGGCTCGTGCCAGATACGCTGGCCCAGCTTGTTGTAGTAAGACAGCGACGAAGTCGGCACCGCCAGTTCGGCCAGTGCATCGAGCAGTCCGAGTTCGGCCAGCTCGCGTACCGCGTGCGGCAGCAGGTTGATGCCCACGCCCAGCGGGCGCAGCGCTTCGCTGGCCTCCCAGACCTCGGCCTCGATGCCGTGCCGGTGGCAAAGCAGTGCCAGCGTCAGGCCGCCGATGCCGCCGCCGGCTATCGCGATCTTCATGATGTCGTCTCCATGGATGTTATGGACTGCCCACGCGGCGCGGGTGCTTCAGGCAAGGCCGGCGGCGGGCAGCAATATTGTTATGTAGTATAACTAAATGGAGGAGCGCTTCAAGCTTTGGCGAGTGGGTGGAAACCCGAAGGCCGGGTCGCGCTTGCGGAAATCGTCCGACAAACAGTTCGGCCCGGCGCCGCTCCCGTGTGGCAGCCGCCCGACTTCAGATCCAGGTAGCAGCAAAGCAAAACCGGATGCCGCTGGCATAGCGAGACTGCGCCGACTTGAAGCGCGAGTTCGTTGGACTGCTCAGCACCGGTTGCTCACTGGCTCTTGCCGACCCAAGGATTCAAACAGGGTCTTCCTTCGCCAACTGAGTGGGCTGCATCGCCATCCGGGGCATGCGCTATCGAACGCTGCGAATGAACGCAAGTATTCCCGTGCCCACTGTATCGTCGGAGCTGTTGATCGAAAAAACCTCAGAGAAGTGGTTCTGTCCCGGGAAGCGTGTGAATACTGGGCAGCGGTTGGCTTTGCAGAGCGCGTCCTGGAGCTGCAGCGCCTGGCGCTCCACGGCGACGGGATCCAGTTCCGCGGTTGCCACCATGAGTGGCAACGGTGTCTGCTGAAGTCCGGGCACTGACGAGCGTTCCGCGTACCGGCCGACGTCGTCGCCGAAATATGCCTTGAGCGCCGGGCTAATCTCGGCGGTAGCGGGGTCGAAGATGGTCGCCGAGAGAAACGCCGCGCCAGCCACTCCTACGCCAACCGGTCCATAGAACTGTGGGTGGGCGACATAGGAGGCCACGAGCACCGCGCCAGACGAGTGACCCACGAGAAAGACCCGCTTCGGGTCGCCGCCCTGCGCGGCGATGTTCTCCTGAACCCAACGCACTGCCAGACCCAGGTCTTCGGTGCCTGCTGGCCAAGAGTTCTGCGGTGCCATCCGGTGATTGAGATTGACGCCGATCAGTCCGCGGCTCGCGGCCCATAGCATCACGTCGAGCGCAGTTAGCGTCGACATCCCGCCGCGCGGTGGTGTCGAATCGCTTGCCGAGGGCCATCCCGCATCATGATGGCACTGGTACACCGCAAGCGTTTGACATCGTCGCCGGTTTGTGCGCTCTGCGGGGCGTATTTTTCTTGCTGACGGTCTGCCTGCCATCAAATTCCATACCGTGGAATTGGGAGGGTGTGGAACCGCCCGCCAGGGCCTAAGCTGTCTCTAACAAAGAAACGCGCCCGGTGCATGCAGTCTGCTGACCGCGGCGTTCCGACTCATTCCAGGAGACAAAGCATGCATCTGTTCAGTACCGGCTTCTTCCGCCGGCTTGCCAAGGCAGCCATCCCGCTCTTCATGGCCGCGGCAGCGCCCTTGCCCGCGCTCGCAGCCTTCCCCGACAAGCCGATCCGCATGGTGGTGCCGTTCGCCCCCGGCGGCGGCACTGACCTGGTCGCACGTACGATGGGCATTACCATGGGCGCGGACTTGGGCCAGCCCGTCATCGTCGACAACAAGCCAGGCGGCAGCACCATCATCGGCACCGATGCGGTGGCCAAGAGCGCGCCCGACGGCTACACGCTGGTGATGGCGACGATGGCCCACGCGGTCAACCCGAGCCTGCACAAGAAGCTGCCGTTCGATACCGAGAAGGCGTTCGCGCCGGTCATGCTGGTGGGCCGCTCCCCCAACGTGCTGGTGGTGAAGCCGGACAGCCCCATCAGGACCGTGCAGGACCTGATCGCGGCCGCCAAGGCCAGGCCGGGCAAGCTCAACTACGCCTCGCAAGGCGCGGGCACTTCGGCACACCTGGCCGGCGAACTGTTCAAGAGTATGGCCAAGGTCGACATGAATCACATTCCTTATCGCGGTGCCGGGCCGGCGATCACGGATCTGCTCGGCGGGCAGGTCGATGTGATGTTCGCCACCGCAGCCGCAGTCGCGCCGCACCTGGAGAGCGGCAAGCTTCGGGCGGTGGCAGTCACGACCGCGCAGCGCTCGCAGGCGCCGGCGTTGAGCAAGGTGCCGACGATCGCGGAAAGCGGTGTGCCCAATTACGTGGCGGATAGCTGGTATGGCCTGTTCGCGCCGGCCGGCACGCCATCGGCGGTGATCACGCGGCTGAACGCCGCGGCGAAGAAGGCCGTGCACACCGACGCGTTCCGCAAGCGCGCCGAGCAGGAAGGGCTTGCCATCAGTGGCGGCACGCCAGAGGAATTTGGCCGCTACGTCAAGGCCGAGAGCCAGCGCTGGAGCAAGGTCATCAAGGACGCCAACATCACGGCTGACTGAGCGCGGCACTCGCGCAGAACAGATTGCACTGATGGCACACACGGAACCGGACAGGACTATGGACAACTATTCCCTGATTGAACTGAAGATTGAATCTGGCATCGCGCTGCTCGCCTTTAACCGCCCCGACAAGCGCAATGCCATGAGCGACGACATGCGCTCGGAATTCATCGGCGCGCTGGAGCGTGTGGCGGTGGACAAGACGATCCGCGCCCTGGTGCTCACCGGCAACGGCAAGGGCTTCTGCGCCGGTGGCGACGTGGCTGGCATGCAGCGCCGCATGGAAGCGCCGCCGGGCGAGGTGGGCTTCAACGGCTGGAGCCGCCAGCAGCGGGTCCATCACACCATCAAGCTGCTCCACACCATGCCCAAGCCCACCGTCGCCGCGGTCAACGGTGCCGCATCCGGGCTGGGTGCCGATACCGCGCTATGCTGCGATTTCGTGCTGGCGTCCGAATCGGCGTCGTTCTCCTGGTCCTATATCAACCGGGGCCTGATCCCGGATGGTGGCGGCATGTATTTCCTGCCGCGCCGCGTGGGGCTGTCGGCGGCAAAGGAACTGGTATTCACGGGCCGCAAGGTCGAGGCGAAGGAGGCCAAGGCGCTTGGCATCGCCGACCGCCTGAGCAAGCCCGAAGCACTGATCGACGATGCGCTGACCTGGGCGGCGGAATTGAGCCAGGGCTCGGCCACCGCGATCGCGCTGGGCAAGAGCATCATGAACCAGTCCTTCGAACTGCCCGCCGACCAGGTCTTTGCCCAGGGCAGCCAGGCGCAGGGCATCTGCTACACCAGCAGCGAGCATCGCGAGTCTGTGCTGGCTTTTCTGAACAAGACCGCAGCCAAGGCCTGACATCATGAATGCTATCCAACGACTTGTCTCGCCGTGCAGCGTTGCCGTGATCGGCGCTTCCGCTGATCCCTCCAAGACCGCCGGCCGCCCGGTTTCCTACTTGCGCAAGCATGGATTCAGCGGGGCGATCTACCCGGTCAATCCCAAGGTCGAGTCGATCGACGGGCTGCGTTGCTATCCCGACATTGCCTCGCTGCCCGAAGTACCGGACGTCGGCATCGTGCTGCTGGGCGCCGAGCGTGCGCACCTGGCGGTGCGCGAGCTGGCGGCGCGCGGCGCGGGCGCGGCCATCGTGCTGGCAAGCGGCTATACCGAGACCGGCGCCGAGGGCGCGCGGCGCCAGGCCGAACTGATCGAGGCGGCCGGCAGCATGCGCCTGCTGGGGCCCAATACCATCGGCCTGGTCAACCTGACTGACAATATCCCGCTGTCGGCGAGCGGCGCGCTGGAAATGGACCAGTTCCCGGCCGGCAGCATCGGCGTGGTGTCGCAAAGCGGCGGCATCCTCGGTGCCTTGCTGTCGCGCGCCGCGGCGCGCGGCATCGGCCTGTCCAAGCTGGTTTCGACCAGCAATGAAGTCGACCTGGACCTGGCCGACTTTATCGATTACCTGGCCGATGACGCAGCCACCCGCGTGATCGCGCTGTATGTCGAGAGCGTGCGCAACCCGGAAACGTTCCGCCGTGCGGCGCTGAAGGCGGCGCGCGCTGGCAAGGCGGTGGTGGCGTTCAAGATCGGCCGCTCCGAGAGCGGCGCGCGCGCCGCGGTGTCGCATACGGGCGCGCTGGCCGGTGCGGATCGCATGTACGACGCGCTGTTCGAACAGGTCGGCGTGATTCGCGCGCAGTCGTTCTCGGACCTGCTCGACATGCCTGCCGCACTGGCTACCGGGCGCAAACTGACCGGCAATCGCGTGGCGATCCTAACCTCGACCGGCGGCGCCGGCACGCTGGTCTCCGACAGCCTGGGCGTGGCCGGCTTCGAGACGCCGGCGCCGGACGAGGCGACCGCGGCGAAGCTGCGCGCGCTGCAGAAGGGCGACCACGCGGCGCTCGACCGCAATCCGATCGACGTGACCCTGGCCGGGCTGCAGCCTGAGCTGCTTCGCGCCGCGATCCGCATCCTCCTCGACAGCCCGAGCTACGACGCGGTCGCAGTGATCGTGGGCTCGTCCAGCCTGGCCATGCCGGACCTGATGGCCAATGCCATTCGCGACTGTCTGCCCGGCAGCGAGAAACCGGTGATTGCTTACGTGAGCCCGCATGCGCCGGAGGTCGCCTCGCTGCTCAATCGTCGCGGCGTGCCGGCGTTTTCCGCGCCGGAGGCGTGCACGGTGGCGATCGACGCGATGCTGCGTGCTGGCAAGCGCAGCGCGGTCTACGAAGCGGGCACTCCCACGCTGCCGTTGCCGGATCTCGCCGCCTATGGCACCGGCTCGATCGACGAAGCCGCGGCCAAGACCTTGTTCGCCGGTTTCGGCGTACCGGTTGCGAAGGAGGTTGTTGTTGCCGATGGCGCCGAGGCGATGGCGGCGGCGCAAGCCTTCAGCGGCAATGTCGTGCTGAAGATCCTGTCGGCCGAGATCACCCACAAAAGCGATGTCGGTGGCGTGGCCGTCAATGTCCCGCCAGCGGAGGTGGCGAGCCGGCTGGCAAAAATGGCAAGCGACGTGCAGTCGGCCACGGGTATCGCTCCCCAACGCTTCCTCGTGCAGGAAATGGTCAAGGGTGGCGTTGAAGTGATCCTCGGCATGCACCGCGACGCGCTCGGCACCGCGATCCTGCTCGGCATGGGCGGCGTGACCGCGGAGCTGTTCGGCGATACCACGCTGCGGCTGCTGCCTGGCGAGTGCGGATTGACTCGGGAGGCCGCGCTGGAAATGATCGTGCGCCTGAAGACGGCCCCGCTGCTGCAGGGCTTCCGGGGCCGGCCAAAGGCGGATGTGGAGGCGCTGGCCGAAGCGATCGTCGCCTTCTCGCGCATGGTTGCCACGCTTGGCGACCGGCTGGTCGAAGCGGAGATGAATCCCGTGTTCGTCCTGCCCGAAGGGCAGGGCGTGGTGGCCGCAGATGGCGTGGCGGTGCTGGCCGGTAACGACAAGCCCTGACGAGGCCCTGGCATGTGCGGCGTGCGCGACGGTTTGTTGGTGACTTCGGTCGATGGGTGCGAGGTCATCTGGCGAAGCTTTGGGAAGGGCCCGACGACCGTGCTGCTGCATGGCGGCCATGGCAATTGGCAGCACTGGGTGCGCAATATCGGGCCGTTGTCCCGGAACCGCCGGCTGTTGGTGCCAGACCTGCCGGGCTTTGGCGATTCCGGTGCGGCGCCGAGCGCCGACCTGCCGGGACTCGTCGATCTCCTGGCACGCTCGCTGGCCCGCTTATCGGTGGACCAGTCGCGGGGCCTATTGCTGGACCGTATCGACCTCGTGGGCTTTTCCTTTGGTGCGCTGGTGACGGCGCACCTTGCGACCCATGCGGACCTTGGCGAAATCGAAGTCGGCCGCCTCGCATTGCTCGGGCCGGCCGGCCACGGCGGTCCGCGCCGCATGACGCAGGCGCTGGTCGACTGGCGCCGCTGCCCGGATGCGCGGGCGCTTGCCGCGGCGATGCGCCACAACCTGGCGGCATTCATGATTGCCGATCCGGCCGCCATCGACAGCGAAGCCGTGGCCTTCCACACGCGTGCGTGTCGCGCGACGCGCTTCCATAGCAAGTCGATTTCGCGCGCAGGCGGATTGCAGCAGGCGCTTGCACGCTTTCCCGGCCCGGTATTGATGATCTGGGGCGAAGCCGATGTGACCATGTCGCCCGAATCGATTGCCGGGATCGCCCGCGACTCGCGGGACGCGTCAGCCGACGCGCCGGAAGTCAGTGTCAGCGTGGTGCCGGGCGTCGGGCATTGGGTCCAGTACGAGGCCCACCAACAAGTCAACGGTCTGCTGCAGGATTGGCTGCAGCAGTCCCCTGACACGCCGGCGCGGGCCGGCTGAGGAGAGACCTATCTTGAACGCAACCGAGGCCTTTGGGCCGTTCTTAAGCACCATCAAGGCAGCAACGCTGCCCCCCGAGGTGCGGCATCATGCGAAGCGCGCGCTGGTCGACTGGCATGCGGCGTTGTTCCCGGGCATCGGCACCTATGCGGTCCAGCGCCTGCAGGGCGTGGTGGAAGAAGAGCTTGGCCGCGGCAACGCCAGGCTGCCAATGGGGCAACGGGCCACGGCGCGTGCCGCAGCGCTGCTCAATGGCGCTGCCGCCCACGCTGCCGAGATCGACGACAGCTTCCGTGATGCGATGTACCACCCCGGTGCCGCCACCATCGCCGCCGCCATTGCTGCCRCACAGGACGTGGGCGCCAGCGGCGAGACGCTGCTCAAGGGCATCGTCGTCGGCTATGAGGTGTCGACGCGTATCGGCGTCGTGCTGGGCCGGGCGCACTATCGCTTCTGGCACAGCACCGCCACCGTCGGCACCTTTGGCGCGGCGGCCGCTGCGGCGTTCATCTATGGCGCGAACGAGGAGCACCTTGCCCACGCGCTGGCAACCGCGGCAACTTTCGCCGCCGGACTGCAGCAAGCGTTCCGCATGGACTCGATGTCCAAGCCGCTGCACGCGGGCCGCGCTGCGGAGGGCGGATTGCTGGCCGCCCGCGCCGCCATCGCCGGCATCACCGGTTCGCTCGATGTGCTCGACGGTGAGGCCGGTATGGGGCGCGCGATGTCGGACGGCGCTGACTGGAGCGGGCTGGCATCGACGCTTGGGAAAGACTTCCATATTTGCCGGCTTACCTTCAAGAACCATATTGGCTGCGGCCATACCTTTGCGGCAATCGACGGCGCGCTGGCGCTGAAAGCGAAGCTGGGCATCGAAGCCGCCCAAATCCGTCGCATCCGCGTCGCCACCTATCGTCCAGCGCTGGATATCGCCTGCTATCTCGATCCCAAGAGCGAGAACGAAGCCAGGTTCAGCCTCACGTTCATCGTCGCCGCCGCCCTGGTACATGGCAGCGTGCGCTTGTCGGCCTACACGCCGGAACGGCTGTGGGACAGCGAGACGCGCCGGCTGATGGACTGCATGACTGTCGAGGTCGACCCCGAGATCGATGGCTGGTTTCCTGGCAAGCGCGCGGCAAGGGTTGAGATCGAAACCCTGGACGGTGCCACGGCAGACTACTTGCAGCCGAATCGCAAGGGCGATCCGGAGGACCCGCTGTCCGACGCCGACCTCGACGGCAAGCTGATCGAACTGGCATCACCGATGATAGGCGCCGATGGTGCCCGCCGGCTGGCGCAGAAGATCTGGCACGTTGAGACGGAGCCGGTGGTCAGCCTGTTTGGCTGAGTAACGGCGCCCCGGCACCGAGCAGACCAGGATCATGTTTAGCATTTTTGCCACAGGCCGGCTGCTGTTTGTCATGCTGGTGACGGCGTTGCCGATCATGGTGGGCGGCATCGGCGCGCCGCAGGATCTTTGCGCTACTGCCGACAGGAGGTCAGCCGTTGGCAGCAAGTGGTGAAGGACAAGGAGATCGGCATCGAGTAGCATTGCCTGCGGCGGGTGCAACCCAGCAATGCATGCACCGGACGCCGCCTTCCAGAACGGTCACTGGCGCGCAGTGATTCCATGTCATGCCAAACAGCATCGTCAACATCGAACGGATCAAACCAGGCCAAGGCAAGGCGACGCCCAACCGCTCGCTCGAACGTGGCATTGCCGTACTGCGCGCCTTCCGCGCCGGCTCGTCCATGCTCGGCAACAGCGAGATTGCCGAGCGCACCGGCTTGTCCCGCTCGACGGTCAGCCGCCTGACGCAGTCGCTGATCGAGACCGGCATGCTCGAGTACGTCCCGCAGTGCCGGGCCTACCGGCTGGGTGTGCCGGTCCTCAGTATGGCGCATGCCATGCGCGACGGCTCGCAGGTTCTCAAGGTCGCGGCGCCGATGATGGCCGAGGTTGCCATGCGGCACAAGATCAATGTCGGACTGGCGGTGGCAGAGGGCGACGAGATGATCTATCTGGAGTCGTTCCGCTACAACCGGCGCCAGTCACTGCGCACGGTGGTGAGCGGGCAGCGCATCCCGATGGCGCTGACCTCTCTCGGCCGCGCGCACCTCGCAACGCTGGCACCTGTGGCTTTCAACATGATGATGAGGGCCATGGCCGGCAAGAACCGCGGCCGCGGCTGGGGGGAGTTGCGACGAGAAATCGATGCTGCGGTGTGTTCCGTGCGTGAGAAAGGCTACTGCGTCGCGTCGTGGCAGCCCCAGGTTGTGGCTATGGCAACACCAATGCGCTTTCATGAATATGCCGTCCATGTATTGAACGTCAGCGTATCCACGCAACAGGATGCCGGTGCTGTCGAGGCGGCGCTGGCCAGGCCACTGATGGAACTTGCAGCGGCGATACAGGAGCGAATGCTGCAGGTGGAGTAGGGGCGCTGCAGTATCGCGAGGCTCATGAACCGAGCCAGTTCCGGCGCAGGGATGTTAACGCGCTGTCACTGGCGAGGATAAAAAGCACCCACGCCTGCATTTTTTGTGCGGCTGCTCAAGCGAGGAAGGCTGGCGAGTGCTCTGCAGTCACGAAACATTTGGCGAAGGTTCGGTGCTCCCATCAACAACCGCATGGATCGGGCCGCATGACCGCTGCTGGCGCTCGCCGTCATTCGGCAGCAAGCGCGCCCACATCGGGGGCAATCCAGTTAATCTCGAACTTCCAGTCCAGCACGAGCGCACATAGTCCAGCCAATTCCGGTTCCCTACAGCCGCTAGGCGGATTCCCCGGCAGGCTCGGCTTTCATGCCGGCCCTGGCGGTTGCGCCAACCGGGAACAAGGCGTCGTAAACCCAGTTGTAGATAAACGCATAGACCACATAGAACGCCGCCACCGCGATATCCATGATGAAGGCGTCGAGCAGGCTCATGTCGAGGTACCAGGCCACCATCGGCAGGAACACCACCAGCAGGCCCAGTTCGAACAGGATGGCGTGCAGCATGCGCACGGCCACCGGCTTGCGCAGCTGCCCGGTGAAGCGGAGCATCGCCTTGTCGAAGAGCAGGTTGTAAAGATAATTCCAGCCGGCGGCGATCAGCGATGCCACCACCGCGATGATGCCCATCTGGTGCAGGGCGAAACCAAACAGCCAGCTGCCGACCGGCGCGAAAATCAGCAAGCCGATCAGTTCGAAGCCGATGGTGTGACGGATCCTGTCCTTGGCAGTGCGCATGATACTTCCTGAGTTGCGTCAATGCAGGCCATTCTATCTATAATCGTGGGATGGCAAAGTTGGTATCCATCGCTAAAAACGATAGATATGACGGCATCGCTACATCAGGATCCCATGAGTCTTTCCCTTGAACAATTGCAGGCCTTTGCGGCCGCTGCCGAATGCGGCTCCTTCTCCGCTGCCGCGCGCCGCCTGGGCAAGGCCCAGTCGGTGGTCAGCGCGGCCGTGGCCAATCTCGAAATCGACCTGGGCAACCAGTTGTTCGACCGGGGCGGGCGCTATCCGGCGCTGACCGCCGCGGGCGAGCGCCTGCTGGCCGAGGCGCGCGTGATCCTGGAGCGCTGCGAGCATTTCCGCGGCGTGGCCAAGAGCCTGGGCGAGGGCGTCGAGAGCCGCCTGGTGCTGGCAGTGGACGAGCTGTATCCGGAGGAAACGCTGGGCGTGCTGCTCGAGGAGTTCTCGGCGCGCTTCCCGGCGGTGGAGCTGGAGCTGCTGTTTCCCCTGATGGAGGACGTCAGCCGCCTGGTGCTGGGCGGCAGCGCCGACCTCGGGCTGATGTGGCGCCAGGAGGTGCTGCCGCCGGAGCTGGGTTTCCGCGCGCTGGGCTGGGTGCCGATGCAGATCATCTGCGCGCCAGACCATCCGCTCGCGGACCAGCGCGTGGGCTGGGAGGAACTGAAACGCTACCGGCAACTGATGGTGGCGACCCGCAGCGACAGCGAGGAAAAGAAGCGGTTGCGCGTGGCCGCCGAAGTCTGGTGGGTGGAGAGCCAGTGGGTCATCGTCGAGCTGGTCAAGCGGCGCCTGGGCTGGGCCTTCGTGCCGTGGCATGTGGCGGCCAACTCGCCGGCCGCGGCACAGCTGGTATCGCCCGTGCTGGAGTTCGACGACCAGGACTGGCCGGTGGCGATGGAACTGGTGTGGCACAAGCAGCGGCCGCTCGGCAAGGCGGCCACCTGGCTCAAGGAGCGGGTGAGCAAACAGCCGCTGCCGCATCCGGAGAAGTCGCCGGCATAGGGCGCCGATCCTGGCCTAGCGAACCAGGCCGAACTCCTTCGCCAGCGCGCCATAGCGTTCCACGGTCTCCTTCACATAGGCGTCGAGCGACGCGGCGCCGCCAAGATCGGCCGGGAACAAGCCTTGCTCCGCACGCAGCCGGGCGAATGCCGGGCTTGCCTGCAGGCGCTCGAAGCGGCTCGCCCAGCGCTGGTAGTCGGCCTGCGCCACCTTCGGACCCATATAGAAGCCGCGCAAGATGGGCCATGTGATGTCGTAGCCTTGCTCGCGCGCAGTCGGCACGCCGGCAAGCCGGCCCGGCAGGCGCCGCTCGGCCAGCACGGCGAGGATGCGGATGCCGCCCGCGCCAAGCTGCATCGCGGCTTCCGAGGCATCGCCCGAAACCGCCTGCACGTGCCCGGCCAGCAAGGCCGTGAAGGCCTCGCCGCCGCCTTCGAAGCCGACGAAGCGCATGCGCTTGTAGCCCACGCCGGCCTGTTTCGCCACCAGCGCGGCCTTCATCCAGTCCTGGTTGCCGATGGTGCCACCGGCGCCGAACAGGACCTGGTCGGGATCCGACTTCAGCGCGGCCACGAGGTCCTTCAAGGTCTTGTAGGGCGAATCGGCGCGCACCGCGATCATGCCGTAATCGGTGCCGAGCGCGCCTACCCAGCGCACGTCGGCCGCCCCATACTTGCCGAACTTGCCTTCGGCCAGCGCCAGCAGCGAACCGCCCGAGAAGGCGACGATGGTATCGGGCTCGCCGGAGCGCTGCGCCACGACGCTGTTGTAGGCGACCGCGCCGATGCCGCCCGGCACGTAGACCAGCCGCATCGGCTGCCCGCCGGTCAGTCCGGCTTCGAACAGGGCACGCTGCGCCAGCTTGCAGGTCAGGTCGAAGCCGCCGCCGGGCTTGGCGGGCACGATGCATTCCGGCGTGGCGGCAGCCTGCGCGGATGCGGCGGCGAGGGCGAGTGCGGCGCAGGCGAGACGCAGGGTGGCCAGGATCTGGCGCATGGGTTTTCCTAATGGGGACGATGGCACGATGGGAAAGGGCGCAGCAGAGAGCTTACCGGGAAATTCCGCGCACATCCGCTGGCATGCGATGCGAAAATCCGGCATGAGACAGAAGAGAGCCTTCCAATGAGAGTACTGCTGGTCGAAGACCACGATGAACTGGCCACCTGGGTGACGCAGGCGCTGCGCGCGCTGCATTTCACCGTGGAGCGCGCCGCCGGCGCGGCCAGCGCGGAATCCTTGCTGTTCAGCACGCATGCGGGACAAGCGGGCGGCGCCGGCAGCGATTACGCGCTGGTGCTGCTGGACCTGACGCTGCCCGACCGCGACGGCCTGGACCTGCTGGCGAGCCTGCGCGGGCGCGGCTGCCGCGTGCCGGTGATGATCCTGACCGCGCGCGGGGAAGTCGGTGATCGCGTCAAGGGCCTGGACCTGGGCGCCGACGACTACATGGCCAAGCCCTTCGACCTGGCCGAATTCGAGGCGCGCGTGAAGGCGCTGCTGCGCCGCGCGCGGCAGACCGAGGCGCCGCTGGTGGTGTGCGGCGGCCTCTCCTTCGATACCGTGTCGCGCCATTTCCAGGTGGGCGGCGTGCCCCTTGCGCTGACGCGCCGCGAGCATGCGGTGCTGGAGATCCTGATGACGCCGCCCGGCAAGACCGTCAGCAAGGACCGCATCTACGCCAGCATCTTTACGCTGGCCGACGAGACCCAGCCCGACGTGATCGAAGTCTATGTGCACCGGCTGCGCCGCAAGCTCGAAGGTTCGGGCGCGGCCATCGTGACGCTGCGCGGCCTTGGCTACGTACTGGAGCCTGGTCCCCTGGGTGCAGGGGAATGACGTTGGCTGAGCACCGCAAGCGCCCCGCGAGCCTGCGCGCGCGCCTGCTGTGGTGGCTGATCCCGCCCATGCTGGTGCTCCAGGCGGTGTATGGCCTGGTGGCGTACTCGAATGCGCTGGAATCGGCCGACCTGGCCTACGACCGCACGCTGCTGGCCTCCGCGCGCAATATTTCCGAGCGCATCGCGCTGACACCGGAGGGCGTGCGCGTGGACGTGCCCTATATCTCGCTGGACACCTTCGAGGTGGGCATGAACGCCACCATGTTCTACCGCGTGAGCGGCGTGCGCGGGGAGTTTGTCTCCGGCTACGACGACCTGCCGCCGTTCGATGCCAGCCAGCCCCGCACCAAGCTCTATCCCGCGCTGGTGAGCTTCTACGACCGCACCTACCGCGGCCAGCCGATCCGCATCGCCGCGCTGCGCCAGCCGGTGATGGACGCGAGCGGCACGCACGGCGGCATGGCGCTGATCGAGGTTGGCGAGACGCTCGATTCGCGCCAGGCGCTGACGCGCAACATCCTGTTCGAAGTGCTGTGGGGCCAATTGGTGCTGGTGCTGGCCGCGGTGCTGGTGATCTGGCTGTTCACGCGGCGCGCGCTGGCGCCGCTCGATGCGCTGCGCGCCGAAGTGGCGCAGCGCCAGCCTGGCACCACCACGCCGCTGCCGCTCGACAGCGCGCCGCGCGAAACGGCGCCGCTGGTGCAGGCGATGAACGGCTATATGGCGCGCCTGGAACAGGTGCTGGCCGCGCAGCGCCGCTTTATCGCCGACGCCGCGCACCAGTTGCGCACGCCGCTCGCGGTGCTGCACACGCAGGCGCAATTGGCGGCGCGCGAGCACGATCCCGCCGAGCAGCGGCGCATCGCCCAGGGCCTGGCCGACAGCACCGCGCGCATGGCCGCGCTGGCCGACCGCCTGCTGTCGATGGCGCGCGCCGCGCACGCAGGCGCGGAGGCGCCGCGCGTGCTGGACCTGGCGGCGCTGGTGCGGGAAGTCTGCCTTGAGCTAACGCCCGCCGCCCGTGCGCGGCGCATCGACCTGGGTTTCGAGGGCGAGGGCGCGCTGCCCGTCCCCGGTACCGACCTGCTGCACGAACTGGTCACCAACCTGGTGGACAACGCGCTGCGCTACACGCCATCGGGCGGCATCGTCACGGCGCGCGTCCATCGCGCCGGCGATGCGGTGGTGCTGGAGGTGGAAGACGATGGCCCGGGCATTCCCGCAGCGGAGCGCGCGGCGGTGCTGGAGCCGTTCTATCGCGGCAAGGCCGCGGGTTTGCGCGCGGCCGGGGAGGCCAACCCGGGCGGTTCCGGGCTCGGCCTCACCATCGTGCGCGATATTGCCGCCGCGCACGGCGCCACGCTGGAACTACGGGAGGGCGCGGGAGGCAAGGGCCTGATGGCGCGGGTGCGTTTCCCGCCGGCGTAGGGAAGTGGCAGGCCGCGCCGGCTACCGCTGCGCCGACACGCCGGCGGCGTTGCCCGCGGCGCCTTGCGTCCCGGCAGGCGGCGGCATGCCGCCCGGGGCCGGCGCGGCCGGCACCGTGCCGGGCACAGCCGGTGCCCTGTTCGACGCATTATCCGTCTCGATATGCCACCCGCCGCCCAGCGACTTGATCAACACCGCGCTGGTCGTGTACTGGCGGCCTACGATGGTCAGGTAGGTGCGCTCCGCCGTGTAGGCGGTGGTCTGCGCGGTCAGCACGTCCAGCAGGCTGGCGGTGCCGGCGCGGTAGCGGTTGTTGACCAGGGCCAGCGCATCGCGCGCCGAACGCAGCGCGTCGTTCTGCACCGCGCCTTCCTGCTCCAGCAGGCGCGCGGCCGCGAGGCCATCCTCGACTTCCTGGAAGGCGTCCAGCACCGTCTGGCGGTAATTGGCCACGGTCTGGTCGTAGAAGGCAACCGCCTGCGCCTTGGCGGCGCTGCGCAGGCCGCCGTCGAACAGCGTGCCGGCCAGCGCGGGGCCGATCGACCACACGCGGTCCGGCAGCGATAGCCAGCGCGCCAGCGTGGCGGCGCTAAGACCGCCATTGGCGGAGAGCGTCAGCGTCGGGTAGTAAGCCGCCTGGGCCACCCCGATCTGCGCGTTGGCCGAGGCCATGCGGCGCTCGGCCGCGCCGATATCGGGCCGGCGTTCCAGCAGCGCCGACGGCACCGCGATGGGCACGCGCGGCACGGCGGAGGTGTAGTCCTGCGGCGCGATCGAGAGGTCCGCCGGCGGCTTGCCGGTAAGGATGGCAATGGCGTGCTCGAGTTGCGCGCGCGTGATCTGGATATCGATCTGCTGCGCCTGCGCGGACTTGAGCTGGGTCTCGGATTGCAGCACGTCGGAGCGCTGGGCGGTGCCGGCCGCATACTGGTTGCGGACCAGTTGCAGGGACTTCATGTAGTCGACCACCGTGCGGTCGAGCAAGGCCTTCTGCTGGTCGGCGATGCGCAGCAGGAAATAGCTTTGCGCCAGCGTGGACTGGGTCGAAAGCAAGGTCGAGGCGAGGTCGGACTGGCTGGCCTGTGCGCTGGCCTCGCTGCTTTCCACCTGCCTGCGCACGCGGCCCCACACATCGATCTCCCAGCTGGCCGACAGCGTGGCGCTCTGGCTGTTGCCAATCTTGCCATTGATGCCGCGCGCGCGGTCGAGCCCGGCCGATGCGCCCACCGTGGGGAAGTAGCCGGCGCGCGCCGATTGCAGCGCGGCCAGCGCTTGCCGGTACTGCGCCTCGGCCGCCTTGATGTTCTGGTTGGAGACCTGCACCTGCGACATCAGCGTGTCGAGCGCCGGATCGTTGAACACCGCCCACCAGTTGCTTCGATCGCTGGTGTCCCGCGGCTCGGCCGGCTTCCACTCGCCCCACTGCGAGCTGTCGGCCGGTGCCTCCTTGAAGGCCGGCGTGGTCGGCGCATCGGGCCGCTTGTAATCGGGGCCCACGGCGCAGCCGGCCAGCAGCAGCGCGCAGGCCACCGTCAGCGCGGCCGCCGGGGAGGAAAGGGTAGGGGTGCGGAGAAAAGCGTTCATGGATCGCATTCAGGGTTCGAGGCTGGCGGTGGCCGGAGGCGCGGCCGAGCGGCGCTGGCGCCGGGCTTTCACCTTGAGGCGCCAGCGGTCCAGCGTCAGGTAGACCACGGGCGTGGTGTACAGCGTCAGCAACTGGCTGACCGCCAGCCCGCCGACGATGGAGATGCCCAGCGGCGCGCGCAGCTCGGCGCCGTCGCCGTGGCCGATCGCCAGCGGGATCGCGCCCAGCAGCGCGGCCATGGTGGTCATCAGGATGGGACGGAAGCGCAGCAGGCAGGCGCGGTAGATGGCATCGCGCGGCGACAGCCCCTCGCGCCGCTCGGCATCGATGGCGAAGTCGATCATCATGATGGCGTTCTTCTTGACGATACCGATCAGCAGGATCACGCCGATCAGCGCGATGATGCTGAAGTCCGTGCCCGAGGCCAGCAGCGCCAGCAGGGCGCCCACCCCGGCCGAGGGCAGCGTGGACAGGATGGTGAGCGGATGCACATAGCTCTCGTACAACATGCCGAGCACGATATAGATGGTGATCAGCGCGGCCAGGATCAGCAGCGGCTGGCTCTTGAGCGAATCCTGGAAGGCCTTGGCGCTGCCCTGGAAATTGGCCTGCAGCGTTTCCGGCACGCCGATGCGCGCCATCGCACCCTTGACCATGTCCGTGGCCTGCGACAGAGAGACGCCCTCGGCCAGGTTGAAGGAGATGGTGGAGGCGGCGAACTGGCCCTGATGGTTGACGCCCAGCGGCGTGCTGGTGGGCGCGAAGTGCGCGAAGGCCGATAGCGGCACCCGCTTGCCGCCGCCGGTGACCACGTAGACGTCCTGGAGCGCATGCGGGCCCTGCAGGTACTCTGGGCTGAGTTCCATCACCACCCGGTACTGGTTGAGCGGGTTGTAGATGGTGGACACCAGGCGCTGGCCGAACGCGTCGTTGAGCACGGCGTCGATCTGCTGCGCGGTGACGCCGAGCTTGGACGCGGTGTCGCGGTCGATGATCACCGAGGTCTGCAAGCCCTTGTCGTTGGTGTCGGTATCGACATCCGCCAGCCCCTTGAGGTTGGAGATGGCCGCGCGCACCTTGGGCTCCCACTCGCGCAGCACATCGAGGTCGTCCGACTGCAGCGTGAACTGGTAGGCCGAACTGCTCTGCCGGCCGCCGATGCGGATGTCCTGCACCGAGGTCAGGAACAGGCTCGCGCCGGGCTCCCTGGCCAGCTTGACGCGCAGCCGGGCCACGATGGCATCGGCCGATTCGCGCTCCGAGATCGGCTTGAGCGTGACGAACATCTGGCCGGTATTGCGCTGCGAACCGCCGGTGAAGCCCGTCACATTGACCACCGCCGGATCGGACTGCACGATCTTGACGAAATTGTCGAGCTTGGTGCGCATGGCCTGGAACGAGGTGGCCTGGTCGGCGCGGATAAAGCCGATCAGCCGCCCGGTGTCCTGCTGCGGGAAGAAGCCCTTGGGCACGATCACGTAGAGCCACACGTTGAGCCCCACGGTGGTCAGCAACACCAGCCACACCAGCGCACTGTGGCGCAGCGCCACCTCCAGCGTGCGCGCGTAATGGTCGTGCATCCAGACGAACACGCGTTCGCTGGCGCGGTAGAAGCGGCCTTGCTGTTCCGGTTTCACCGGCTTGAGCAGGCGCGCGCACATCATCGGCGTGGCGGTCAGCGAGACCACCAGCGACACCAGGATGGCCACCGACAAGGTGATGGCGAACTCCTGGAACAGACGCCCGACGATGCCGCCCATCATCAGCAGCGGGATAAACACCGCGATCAGCGACAGGCTCATCGACAACACCGTGAAGCCTACTTCGCGCGAGCCCCTGAGCGCGGCTTCGAGCGGCTTCATGCCCTCCTCGATATGGCGGGAGATATTCTCCAGCACCACGATGGCGTCATCGACCACGAAGCCGGTGGCGATGGTCAGCGCCATCAGCGACAGGTTGTTGAGCGAGAAGCCGGCCAGGTACATCGCCGAGAAGGTGCCGATCAGCGACACCGGCACGGCCACGCTGGGGATGAAGGTCGCGCGCACATTGCGCAGGAACAGGAACACCACCATGATCACCAGCGCCACCGAGATCATCAGCGTGCGCTCCACCTCGCGCAGCGAACCGCGGATGGTGGGGGTGCGGTCCATCATCACCTCCATCTTGATGGCGGACGGGATCATCTGCTGCAGCGACGGCAGCATCGCATTGACGCGGTCCACCGTCTCGATGATGTTGGCGCCGGGCGAGCGGTTGAGCACCAGCAGTACCGACGGCTGGCCATTGGCCGAGCCGGCGTTGCGCACGTCCTGCACCGAGTCGGTTACGTTGGCCACGTCCGACAACCGGATCGGCACCGCGAAGGAGTTCGGGCCGCCGCTGTTGGCATTGCCGCCGGTGGCGCCCGTCGTGATGGTGGTGGTGCCGCTGCTGGTGGTCAGCGTGGTGGTGGTGACGCCGTTGACGGTCTTGGTGCTGACGCCGCCGCCCGCGGTGGCGTTGGCCGTGCTGGCGATCAGCGCGCCGGCCGAGGCCGAGGAAAACGTGCCCGGCGTGGCGTAGCGGACGATCAGAGGCATGTAGTCCGCCGCCTTCATGGCCTGGTCGTTGGCGTAGACCTGCCAGTTGGTGGTGGCGTTTTCCAGCGAGCCCAGCGGACGGTTGGCGTTGGTGGCGCTGATGGTGTTGCGCACGTCCTCAAGCGAAACGCCGTACTTGTTGAGCGCGGTGGGATTGAGTTCCACCCGCACCGCCGGCAGCGAAGAGCCGCCGATGGTGACCTGCCCGACGCCCTCGATCTGCGACATCTTCTGCGCCAGGATGGTCGAGGCCGCATCGTACAGCTGGCCGCGCGTCATGGTGGGCGAGGTCAGCGCGACGATCATGATCGGCGCGTCGGCCGGGTTGACCTTGCGGTAGGTCGGGTTGCTCGGCAGGCTGGTGGGCAGCGTGGCGCGCGAGGCATTGATGGCGGCCTGCACGTCGCGCGCGGCGCCGTCGATGTTGCGCGACAGATCGAACTGCAGCGTGACGCGGGTCGAGCCGAGTGAGCTGCTGGAGGTGATTTCGTTGACGCCGGCGATGGCGCCCAGCGCGCGCTCCAGCGGCGTGGCCACGGTGGCGGCCATGGTTTCCGGGCTTGCGCCCGGCAGCGAGGCGGACACCGAGATGGTGGGAAAATCCACCTGCGGCAGCGGCGAGACCGGCAACAGCCGAAACGCCGCCAGGCCCGCCAGCAGGATGCCGATGGTCAGCAGCGCGGTGGCGACCGGGCGATGGATGAAGGTAGCCGACAGGTTCATCACGGCCTCGGCTCGGGGGTGGGGCCGCCGGTTTGGTCGCCTTCGCCGCCATGGCGGCGCCGGCGCCAGTCCTTGAGGCGCGCTGCCAGGTTGTCGAACGCCAGGTAGATCACCGGCGTGGTGAACAGCGTCAGGACCTGGCTGACCAGCAGGCCGCCCACCATGGTGATGCCCAGCGGGCGGCGCAGCTCGGAGCCGATGCCGGTGCCGAGCATCAGCGGCAGTGCGGCGAGCAGTGCCGCCATGGTGGTCATCAGGATCGGGCGGAAACGCAGCAGGCAGGCCTGGAAGATTGCGTCGCGCGGTTTCATGCCGCCCTCGCGCTCGGCATCCAGCGCGAAGTCGATCATCATGATGGCGTTCTTCTTGACGATACCGATCAGCAGGATGATGCCGATGATCGCGATGATGCCCAGGTCCTGGCCCGAGACCAGCAGCGCCAGCAGCGCGCCCACGCCGGCCGAGGGCAGGGTGGACAGGATGGTCACCGGGTGGATGGTGCTCTCATAGAGCACCCCCAGCACGATGTACATGGTGATCACCGCCGCCAGGATCAGCCACAGCGTATTGGACAACGAGGCACGGAAGGCCAGCGCGGCGCCCTGGAAGTCGGTCTGCATCGAGATCGGCAGGCCGATCTCCTGCTCCACCTTGGTGATCTTGTCGACCGCGGCGCCGAGCGATTCGCCCGAAGCCAGGTTGAACGAGATGGTGGCCGAGGGGAACTGGCCCTGGTGGTTGATCACCAGCGGGCCGGTGCGCTCGCTGATGCGCGCGAACGCGCCCAGCGGTACCTGTCCGCCGGACGAGGAGGGCAGGCGCAGGTCCGCCAGCGACTGCGGATCGGTGCGGAACTCGGGCATGGATTCCAGCACCACGCGGTATTGGCTCGACTGCGTGAAGATGGTCGAGACCAGCCGCTGGCCGAACGCGCTGTACAGTGCGCTGTCGATCACCGCGGTGGTGATGCCAAAGCGCGCCGCGGCGTCGCGGTCGATTTCCACAAAGGCGCGCAGGCCATTGTTCTGCTGGTCGCTGGCCACGTCGCGCAACTCGGGCTCCTGCTTCAGGCGCTCGACCAGCCGGGGCACCCAGGTGGCCAGCGTGGCCGGGTCCGGGTCCTGCACGGTGAACTGGTACTGGGTGCGGGAGACGCGGTCCTCGATGGTCAGGTCCTGCACCGGCTGGGTGTAGAGCGAGACGCCGCCGAGCTTGTCGACCGCGGCCTGCAGGCGGCGCGTCACATCCTCGATGGAATCGCTGCGCTGGTCCTTGGGCTTGAGGTTGATCAGCAGGCGCCCGGCGTTGAGCGTGGTGTTGGTGCCATCCACGCCGATGAAGGAGGACAGGCTTTCCACCGCCGGATCTTCCAGCACCACTTTCGCCACGGCCTGCTGCTTGAGCGCCATGGCGGGGAAGGAGGTGGTCTGGGAGGCCTCGGTAATGCCCTGGATCACGCCGGTGTCCTGCACGGGGAAGAAGCCCTTGGGCACCAGCATGTACAGCAGCACGGTCAGCACCAGCGTGCCGATGGCGACCAGCAGCGTGATCTTCTGGCGGTCCAGCACCCATTCGAGCGCCTGGCCGTAGCGGTCGATCACCTTGTCGAAGAAGCGGCCGGTGGCGAGATGGAAGCGCGACTGCTGGTCTTCCGGCACATGGCGCAGCAGGCGCGCGCACATCATCGGCGTGAGCGTCAGCGAGACCACCGCGGAGATCAGGATCGAGACCGCCAGCGTGATGGCGAACTCGCGGAAGAGGCGCCCCACCACGTCGCCCATGAACAGCAGCGGAATCAGCACGGCCACCAGCGAGAAGGTCAGCGAGATGATGGTGAAGCCAATCTGCTTCGAACCCTTCAGCGCCGCCTCCATGGGCGAATCGCCCTTCTCGATGTAGCGCATGATGTTCTCGATCATCACGATGGCATCGTCCACCACGAAGCCGGTGGCGATGGTCAGCGCCATCAGCGTCAGGTTATTGATCGAGAAGCCCGCCAGGTACATCACGCCGAAAGTGCCCACCAGCGACAGCGGCACCGCCACGCCGGGGATGATGGTGGCCGGCACATTGCGCAGGAACACGAAGATCACCATCACCACCAGCGCCACCGCCAGCAGCAGCTCGAACTCCACGTCGCGCACCGAGGCGCGAATGGTGGTGGTGCGGTCGGTCAGCAGCTGCACCTTGACCGAGGCCGGCAGCGAGGCCTGCAATTGCGGCAGCAGGCCCTTGATGCGGTCCACTACCTCGATCACGTTGGCGCCGGGCTGGCGCTGGATGCTCAGCACGATGGCCGGCTTGTCATTGGCCCAGGCGGCCAGCCGGCTGTTCTCGGGGCCGTCGATGATGTTGGCCACGTCGGTGATGCGGATCGGCGCGCCGTTCTGGTAGCCCACGATGATCTGGCGGTACTCATCGGCGGACTTGAGCTGGTCGTTGGCGTCGATGGTGGAAGCGCGCGCCGGGCCGTCGAAGCTGCCCTTGGCGCCATTGACGTTGGCACTGCCGATGGCCGTGCGCAGGTCGTCGATCGACAGGCCGAGCGCGGCCAGCGCGGTCGGGTTGGCCTGGACGCGCACCGCCGGGCGCTGCCCGCCACTGATGCTGACCAGCCCCACGCCCTGGAGCTGGGAGATTTTTTGCGCCACACGGGTGTCGACCATGTCCTGCAGCTTGGGCAACGGCAGGGTGTCCGAGGTCATGGCCAGCGTCATGATCGGTGCGTCGGCCGGGTTGACCTTGCTGTAGACCGGCGGCATCGGCAGGTCCGCCGGCAGCAGGTTGCCGCCGGCGTTGATGGCGGCCTGCACCTCTTGCTCGGCCACGTCCAGCGACAGCGACAGCTCGAACTGCAGCGTGATCACCGAGGCACCGCCCGAGGACGACGACGACATTTGCTTGAGGCCCGGCATCTGGCCGAACTGGCGCTCCAGCGGCGCCGTGATCGACGAAGTCATCACGTCCGGGCTGGCGCCCGGGTAGAGCGTGGTGACCTGGATGGTCGGGTAGTCGACCTCCGGCAGCGCCGACAGCGGCAGCAGCTTGAAGGCCACCAGCCCCGACAGCAGGATGGCGACCATCAGCAGCGCGGTGGCGACCGGCCGCTCGATGAACAGGCGTGAGGGGTTCATGCTGGGTCCTTACTGCGGCCGCTGGCGGGGGGCGCTCGCCGCGGCACCGCCGCCGCCGGCATCCGGCGCGCTCGCGCCGTCGCCGTGGCGGCGTCCTTCGCCATGCACGCCGGAGGCACCGGCCGCGCCGGAAGCGTCGCTGCCGCTGGCGCCACCATCGCGGCGGCGCCCGCGTCCGCGCGGCGCACTGGCCGGCACCAGCGCGGCAGCGCGCGCGGCCGGGTCCACGGCTTCCACCGTCATGCCTTCCTTGAGCCGGTCGGCGCCGTCCACCACCACGCGCTGGCCGGGTTGCACGCCCTTGGTCACCACGGTACGCTCGCCGTCGGACGGCCCCAGCGCGACCACCTGGACCTTGACCTTGCTGCTCTCGTCCACCACATACACGAAGGTACCCTGCTGGCCGCGCTGGATGGCCGCCACCGGCACCACGGTGGCATTCTCGATGGTGTCCACGCGCGTGCGCATATTGACGAACTGGTTGGGGAACAGCAAGCCGTCGGTATTCTGGAAGATCGCCTTGAGCTTGACCGTGCCGGTGGTGGTGTCGATCTGGTTGTCCGTGGTCAGCAGCGTGCCCTCGGCCAGGCGGTTGCGCGCCTGGCGGTCCCAGGCCTGGACGGGGATGGTCTCGCCAGCATGCAGGCGCTTGAGCACCGAGGGCAGGTTGTCCTCGGGGATGGTATAGAGCACGGCAATCGGCTGGATCTGGGTGATCAGCGCGATGCCGTTGGCGTCGCTGGTGCTGACGATATTGCCCGGATCGACCTGGCGCAGGCCGATGCGGCCCGAGGCCGGCGCCAGGATGCGGGTGTAGCCCAGTTGCAGGCGGGCGCTGTCCACATTGGCCTGGTCGGTCTTGACCACCCCTTCATACTGGCGCACCAGGGCGTCCTGGGTGTCGACCTGCTGGCTGGAGATCGAGTCCTGGCCGAGCAGGGTACGGTAGCGCTTCTGGTCCAGGCGGGCGTTTTCCAGCAAGGCGCGGTCGCGCGCCAGCGTGCCCACGGCCTGGTCCAGCGTGGCCTGGAACGGGCGCGGGTCGATCTCGGCGAGCACATCGCCGGCCTTGACCATCTGGCCCTCCTTGAACAGGACCTTGAGCAGCGGGCCCGACACCTGGACCCGCACGGTCACGTTGGCCACCGGCGTGACATTGCCCAGGCCATTGAGGATAACGTCCATATTACGCTGGACCACGGTTCTGACCACTACCGGCGAGCGCTGGCCGCCGGGGCCGCCCGGAGCGCCTGGACCACCCCGGCCGGCGCCGGGGCCACCCGGAGCGCTGCCGCCGGGCGCGCCGGCGCCGGCGGCGGGGGTACGATGCTTGTACCAATACCAGCCGCCGCCGGCCAGCAGCACGATCAGCGCTGTGGCGATCAGTTTGCGGCGGCGCGAGGCAGCCTTTGGCAGCGGTGGCAGCTTAGCCGGTTGATGTTCTTCGGGGTTGGCCATGAACTGATCCTGGAGCAGCRCGAAAAAGAGAGCGCGTTCGAATGAATTTCTGGGTAAGAGAGGCCGCAGTATGCCGCAATGTCCTCGGCACATGTCGTAAGCGGCACGCGGCTTGTGGTGGCCGGGCAGCGTCGGGGCGGGGCCGTTTGGTCCGGCGACCGCCGGTAACGGCAAACATAAGCGAAGCATAATGCGCCTTGATGCGGCTGATGTTTCAGTCCCTGCATCCATTCTTACAGATCATTACCAGCGGCCTGGGTGTAATGCCCTGAAACAATTCGCCCGGAATGCCGCGCCCAGCCTAGCTATCATCTGCCTATGCGAACCAATCAGCCTACCCAGATCCTGGTCGTCGACGACGATCCCGAACTCCGCGACCTGCTGCGCGAATACCTCAGCCAGCAGGGTTTCGCCGTGTCCGTGATGCACGACGGCGAGGGTCTGCAGGCACGCCTGGAGCGCGAGCGGCCGGCGCTGATCGTGCTCGACCTGATGATGCCCAAGGTGGACGGCCTGACGGCGCTGCGCAACCTGCGTGCCAAGAACGACGATATTCCCGTGATCCTGCTGACCGCGCGCAGCGACGAGATCGACCGCATTGTCGGGCTCGAAATCGGTGCCGACGATTATCTGGGCAAGCCGTTCTCGCCGCGCGAATTGCTGGCTCGCATCAACGCCGTGCTGCGCCGCAAGCTGGCGCGCCCGGCCGCCGCGCCGGAAGACCGGGAGGGCATGGCCTTCGGACCCTTCCGCGTCAATTTCCGCCTGCGCTCGCTGGTGCGCGCAGGCGAGCCTGTGGCGATCAGCGATACCGAGTTCGCACTGCTCAAGTTGCTGTTGATGCACCCGCTCGAAGTGCTGTCGCGCGAGCGCATCGTGGAGCTGATGTACGGCGCCGCCAGCGGCATCAGCGATCGCGGCATCGACGTGCAGATCTGGCGCCTGCGCCGCCTGCTCGACGAGGACGCCCAGCGTCCCCGCTATATCCAGACCGTGCGGGGGCGAGGCTATACCTTCGTGCCTGACGAAGCCGACGAAATACCGCAATGAAGCTGCGCATCGATACGCTGTTCGGACGCATCGCGCTGTTGATCGCAGCGGTGCTGGTGCTGAGCCATTTTTCCTGGCTCGCTATCCTGCGCATGGACCGCCGCCAGCAGCAGCTGGATTACTCCGTCGAGCAGATGATCTTCCAGTTCGAGAGCATCCAGCGCGCGCTGGCCGCGCAACCGCCGGTCAAGCTGCCCAGCCTGGTGGAAGTGGCCAGCGAGGCCAGCGCCGCCGAGCATACCGTGGCGGCCAAGGGCCGGGCGCGCCGGCTGGTTGAACAGTTCACCCAGCACATGCCGCCCGGTACCCTGGTGCGGCTGGAGGAAGACCAGACTACGCGCATCTGGATCAAGCTGCCCCAGCGGCAGGACTGGATTGCGATGCCGGCGTTGTGGGTGGTCAACCCGCCGCCCGACAACCGCCTGCTGCCCGGGGTGATCCTGGTGGTCGGCGTGGCCATGGCGGTGGCCTTGCTGCTTGCCTGGCAGATCCAGCGCCCGGTGCGCGACATGGCCGCGGCGGCCGAGCAGCTGTCGCGTCAGCACGCGGTCAAGCCGCTGCGCGAGCGCGGCCCGCACGAGCTGCGCCAGCTGATCGTGCGGTTCAACCGCATGATGGCCGACCTGACCCGCATCGACCAGGAGCGCAACACCATGCTGGCCGGCATCGCCCACGACCTCAAGACGCCGCTGGCACGACTGCGGCTGCGCGCCGAGATGCTGGCCGATCCCAAGGCGGCGGCTGGCGTGACGCGCGATGTCGAATCGATGTCGTCCATCGTCGAGCAGTTCCTGACCTTCGCCCAGAGCGGCGAGCCGGCTGCCCGGCCGGTGCCGGTCGATCGCCGCCTCGGCGAACTGGCCGCCTCGCTGTCCGAGCAGGACAAGGCGGTGGAAGTGTCGTTGATGGCAGGCGAGGGTTTCCGCCTGATCGCCACCCAGCTCGACCGCATCGTCGGCAACCTGATCGACAACGCCTATGCCTATGGCGCTCCCCCGGTGCTGCTCAGCACCTCGCGCCAGGCCGATGGCTGGCACATGGTGGTGGAAGACCACGGCGAGGGCATTCCCCCGGAAGCGATGGAAAAAGTGACGCTGCCTTTCGTGCGGCTGGACCCGGCGCGCGGCGGCAATGCGCATTCGGGCCTGGGCCTGGCCATCGTGGACCGGCTGGTGCGCCAGGCGGGCGGGCGGCTCGTGCTGGAAAACCGTGCCGAGGGCGGATTGCGCGTGGAAATGGTGTTCCCGTTCGCGGCGCTGGCGCAAGCGGCCTGAGCGCGGTTTCCAACGCGGCGTCCCGGAGCGTATCAAGCCTGGAACACTTCCAGGCAGATTTTCCCGTTGCGGGGGCGTTCCCCTGATGCCACGGCCATGCGGCGCAGGCGATGTCTCGCATGGTATGCAGATTGCTGCATCACTTGCACTGTGCGCTCCGGCAACGCGTAGCGCCCATTCAAGTTGATCAGGAGATGCATTATGGCAACTTTCGTCGCTCTCTTAAACTTTACCGACCAGGGAATCCGTACCGTTAAGGACACAACCAAGCGTGCCGCTGCCGTTCGCGAAATGGCGAAAAAGAGTGGTATTGACATGAAAGACATCTACTGGACGCTCGGCCAATACGACCTCGTCGCAACCTTTACCGCGCCCGACGAGGCCACCATGACCGCGTTTTCCCTGTCCCTGGGCATGGCGGGCAATGTGCATACCCAGACGCTGCGCGCCTTCTCCGCGGATGAGATGGACGGGATCCTCAGCAAGATGCCGTAACGGCATTCCGTGCTGCCGCGCCAAAATGAAAGCCCGCTTCGTGCGGGCTTTTCCCTGGTGGATGCGCCCTGCGGTCAGGCCCCGGGCGCCTTCTTCTTTTCGCCGATGCGGCTTTCCTTGCCCGCCAGCAGCTTGCCGATATTCTGGCGATGGCGAACCACCAGCAGCACGCTGATTGCGAAGACCGCGCCGGCGATCACGTCCACGCCCGACGTCAGCACATAGAAGAACGGCGCAAAGATGGCCGATACCAGCGCGGCCAGCGACGAGTAGCGGAAGAAAAAGGCGATGATCAGCCAGGTGGCCAGCGTGCCGGCGCCCAGCAGCGGATCGATGGCGAACAGGATGCCGGCTGCCGTAGCCACGCCCTTGCCGCCGGCGAAACGGAAGAAGACAGGGAACAGGTGGCCCAGGAAGACCGCCACGGCTACCAGCGCGATGCCGGTGTCGTCGAGGCCGTAGGCCGGACCGAAGCGCTGCGCCAGCCAGACCGCCAGCCAGCCCTTCAAGGCGTCGCCGATCAGCGTCAATACCGCGGCCTTCTTGTTGCCGCTGCGCAGGACGTTGGTGGCGCCGGGATTGCCGGAGCCGTAGGTGTGCGGATCGGGCAGATTCATGGCCTTGCTGACCACGACGGCGAAGGAAACGGAGCCGATCAGGTAGGCGGCGAGGGCGAAAAGCAGATTGGCCATTGGGGAACCGGGTATTTAAGGCTGGCGGGATTGTAGCTTGGAAGGGGGATGTTTTCTTCGGTGACTACCCGGATGGCCAACTTGCCTTGCGTTCTCCGCGGCTTCAATCCGGCAACGCACATTCCACCGCCTCCGCGCCCGCCAGCGTCGCCAACACCTGCGGATCCATGCTGACGAGATACCCCCGGCGCCCACCGTTGATATAGATCCGCTCCAGCGCCAGCACGCTTGCCTCCACGAAGACCGGCATCCGCTTGCGGGTTCCGAACGGCGAGGTCCCCCCGACCATATAACCGCTATGCCGCTGCGCCACCTCGGGCTTGCACGGCTGCACGCTCTTGCGCCCGATCTGCCGCGCCAGGTTCTTGGTCGACACCGAGCAATCCCCATGCATCAGCACAATCATCGGCTGCGCCTTCTCGTCTTCCATGACCAGGGTCTTGATTACCGCATGCTCCTCCACGCCAAGCTGCCGCGCCGATTCCCCGGTGCCCCCATGCTCTACGTAATCGTAGGCATGCTCGCCAAAGGCCACGCCATGCTGCTTGAGAAACTGCGTAGCGGGGGTTTCCGAAATGTGCTTCGATTTACTCATCAATTCGCGCGGGAAACATCGGCCTTCAGGCCGGTGAGGGATAGCGCGCGACGCGAAGCGTCGCCCCTGTGCCCGCTCTCCTTTGCGGAAAGCGCTACGAGTGAATATCCGTATCCATCGCCGCGCTGAATGATCTTGCAGTAGCGGTGAGAGATACCCTGGACGAGCCGTTCAGCGGTCTGAATGTTGAAGGATCCRGAGGCGCGAATCGCCACCCGCCCAATATGGCTGCCGGTYTTCTTCCCGGACGGGACATCGGCCCGCACCATATCGCCGGTCTGAAAGCCGAAGGCGCGCTTGCTGCGCATGAGGTAGCCGCGAGGAAAGCCGGAGGCGGTGAGGCGAGTACGCTGGTAAGCGCCGCGGCCCGCGCACTTGATCGCCAGCGTGGGCTTTTGCCAGTCCGAGACAGAGTCCACGGCTCCGACGCATGCCGCGTCCAGGGCGTGCGTCKTTGGCAAATCGAAACGACGGCGGTTGTACTTCGTCCGGCCGCCAGAACCCGTCTCCACGGAAAGCCCCGTCGTCTTCAGGGCGTTGTACAGTGCCCAGCGGGTCGAATTGACCGCAGCAGCGTCGCGAAGCGGTGACTTTGCCTTGGCCAGGATGCGYCKGAGACGCTCCGGGTCCTTGCGCAGGAAATCRGMGAGCGGRYGCGCGGCCTTCTTCCGATTGCAAGGCACGCACGCCAGCGTCAGGTTGGCGACCCGGTTGGAGCCACCGTTTGCCCGGGCATCGATATGCTCCATTTCCAGCGGCGTATCGCGGGCATCGCAGTACGCGCACTGCCGGCCCCATTTCTCCAGCAGGTACTCCCGGACCTCGTAGCCGGCCAGTTCGCCTTGCTGATACTCGACGCCGGAGATCTCCGGGTTTTGCAGCGCCTGCATGTCGAAGCGGACGAGTTCGGTGCTGATGGCKGTAATCGGCGCGAGCGCCCGGAAACGGCGCACCCAAGCCATCGTGGTCTGCACACGGTGTTGCAGGCTCGGCGCCAGCCAGCCAACGGGCTTGCGCCGGTTATTGAAACGCGCGGCACGATACCGGGTCTTGCGGCCACGCCTGCCACGTCGCATGGCCCGCCGTGCAGTCAGGCCCAGGCTGATCTGCGCGCCGCGGTGGATCAGTTCTGCGAGAGACAGGACGGCGACATCCCGAGCCGTCTCGTCACCGCCGGCCTCGACCTCGCGCACGATGGCCACGCCGGTTCCCTTGCTGCCTGGATCGAGTTTAAGGCGAACCGGTTGCAAAACGCTGTCCGCCTGCCGCCGATCCACCAGGCGGATGGCGAAGGGCATCACGCGGTGCACGCGCGCGCGGCCGCACGCCAGCAACAGCCTGGCGCGCTTCTCACTGCACGGCATGAGCGGCTTGCCGCGCTTGTCCAACACAAAGACTGCCA